>NZ_MCHF01000023.1:0-74725 GCF_001707455.1 Dehalobacter sp. TeCB1
ACTCAAAGATTCCCGCAGAACACATCCTAAAGTTCTTGTCGGAATATTGCCAGACTAAATGCAATCACTCCCCCATGGGGGAGTGAAGAAAAAGGAGACTTTCGATTGTAAGACTTAATGCCACTATCCTGTTTGAAGATTTAAATGCAATCACCCAGTAATGTATAGGTTGCATTTACAAAGTCAATTGAGGGTAGGGAGAAGGCTATATACTGTCCCGCAGATTGTGGGTGGACACGCTGTGCGTCTTCTGATATAATGTAATCGCTTAGGTTGCATCATTTTGCAATAATAGGGAAACAGGTGAAATACCTGTACGGTCCCGCCGCCGTAAGGTGGAGCAAATTCAAAGTTGCCACTGTTTACAATGGGAAGGCTGAATTTGCTTTGAAACCGAGTCGGAAGACCTGCCTGAGCCATTTTGCACTGTTTTCACGGAGGATGAAAGGTGTAGCATACGAATCATGCAGAAGTGTTTTGGACTGTTTGCAGATTGTGTAAGTAAAACCTCTTCCAACCGCCGGTTAGAGAGGTTTTTTGATGTCCATGGAGAGCTTCAATAGAAATGGAGAACAAGTCAATGAAAGCAGTTATTCCACGTATTATGTTTGCGGCTGCAGGCAGCAGCAGCGGCAAGACCACAATCACTTGTGCGGTATTACAAGCCCTTCTGGAGCAAGGAGTTAATCCTGCTGCGTTTAAATGTGGGCCGGACTATATTGATCCGATGTTTCATACCGAAGTCATTGGGACAAAATCACGGAATCTGGATTTGTTTATGCTATCGGAAGAGGTATGCCGGTATTTGCTGGTCAAGAATTCCGAACAGTCGCAAATCGCTGTTTTAGAAGGAGTAATGGGTTATTATGACGGGCTAGGCATTGGCAGTACCGTGGCAAGTTCTTACCATTTGGCTGCAGTAACGCAAACGCCTGTTATCCTTATTGCCAATTGTGCCGGTTCAGCTATCTCAATTGCAGCCTTGATCCAAGGATTCTGCCATTTTAGACCGGACAACGGGATCAAGGGCGTTATTCTGAATAATCTTACACCTTCCCTATACCCGCAGTATAAGGAAATGATCGAAAAAGAGACGGATATCCAGGTGGTCGGCTACTTTCCGAAGCTCAAAGAATGCGCGCTGGAAAGCAGGCATCTTGGATTAATTACAGCATCCGAAGTGGAAGACCTACAGCAAAAAATGAAATTACTGGCCATACAGGCCAGAGAATCCATTGATCTGAAACAGCTGCTGCGTATTGCGGGAGGGGCCGCGGAAATAGACTATCATGAGGCCGGGATCGAGAGAATCTCTGCTGTTAAAGTCGCCGTAGCCAGAGATAAAGCCTTTTGTTTTTATTACCAGGACAGCCTCGACCTTTTGGAAACATTGGGAGCGGAACTGCAGTATTTTAGTCCGCTTGATGATCAAGCTGTACCGGAATGTGACGGACTGATTCTCGGCGGCGGTTATCCGGAATTATATACCGGACAGCTTGCCAGCAATACATCGATGCTGGCAAGCATCAGGCATGTTCTCTCCAATAATACTCCCTGTATAGCTGAGTGCGGCGGGTTCATGTATTTATTGGAACGTATTGCTGACAAGGACGGCAAACCTTATCCAATGGCAGGACATTTAGAAGGGGATGCTGTACTGACGGATAAACTGAACCGTTTCGGTTATATTTCACTGACGGCGCAAAAGGACAACTTGCTGTGCGACAAAGGCGGCAAGATCAATGCGCATGAATTTCATTACTCTGATTCGACAGCCAACGGCAGCAGTTTTACGGCAGTAAATTCATCCGGCAGTAAAACGTGGGACTGCATCCATGCCGATGAGAACCTCGTTGCCGGCTATCCCCACCTTCATCTCTGGGGGAATCCGGAGTTTGCCCGCTCGTTTATCCGGAAATGCCGCAGCTTTCAAACCGCTAGGATGGGTTAGTCAGGCGTGTATAAGCTGGAAAAGTTTGAATCGCTTGATGATCGATAGATGATAGATAATAATAGATAAAGGGATATTTTTGTGAAAGGAAAGAGGCGGTGAGTAAATGTTGGCTTTGGTCAGCGGAGGCGTTGCCAGCGGAAAGTCTGAAATAGCAGAAAACTTAGCTGTCAGTTTGAATAAAGGAAAAATGGCCTATATTGCAACAATGGCTGCCTCAGATGAAGAGTGCTGCAACCGGGTGGTCAAGCACCGTCGAATGCGGGACGGCAAAGGGTTCGATACCTTTGAGTTTCCTTACGGGCTTTCCGATAAGATCCCTGTTCTCAGCGGCTGCCATACCACTTTACTCGAGTGCATGGGCAACCTGATTGCCAACGAAATGTATCTGCAGGAGCGCAGCCCGCAGGATACCATTGACTGTATCATCAATGATATCCGGTTGCTATCGGTGACCGTACCGAACACGGTTATCGTAACCAGTACGATATTTGAGGATTTCAAAACCTATGATGATTTTACAGCCGGCTATATCCGTGTACTGGCTGAAATAAATTCGGCAATTGCCGCTGCTGCAGATGTAGTGATTGAATCAGTCTGCACAATCCCGCTTATCCATAAAGGAATGAAGGAGCTTTCCGGTTATGAAAATCTTGTTTGAATCGTTTGTTGCAGCCTTTTCGATGTTCTCTAAGATTCCGATGCCTCAAATCGACTGGAACGAGAAGAATATGCGTTATTCTTTTATCTTTTTTCCTGTGGTCGGGGCTGTCATTGCCGTTGTTCTCTATTTCTTGTTTTTATTGTTGCAATATTTCGGGTTCAGTCCCGTCTTTTTTGCTGCTGCAGCTGTATTTATTAACGTCATGATCACTGGCGGAATTCACCTCGACGGTTATTGTGACACGACAGATGCCTTGAATTCCCATAAGGACCAAGAGGAAAAGCTTCGAATCCTTAAGGATCCTAATGTTGGAGCGTTCGCGCTCATCTATACGTCGGTTGTCCTGCTGCTGCAGTTTGCGGCGTGGTATGAGACGTATTTGACACCAGACTTTTTCTTTCTCGTTCTTGTTTCGTTTATCCTGTCACGATCGATGGCCGCTTTGGCAGTCGTCTGCTTTCCGTGTGTCAGAAATACAGGACTTGCTTCAATCTTTGCAGGTTATGCCTCGAAGAAAACGGTAAGAACCATCATTTGCTTGATCGCTTTATTATGTGTTGCGGCAATGCTGTACGTGAGTGTGATTGTCGGAAGCATTGCAGTTCTATTTATTGTGCTGTCCTTTTACTTATTTTACCTGATGGCCCAAAAGTATTTTGGGGGTATAACCGGTGATCTGGCAGGCTTTTATATTGTGGTAAGTGAAACAGGAATACTCCTAATTTCAGTAATAGCAGGAGGCGTTATGCTATGATTTTGGTGATCGGAGGCGGCAGTCAGGGGAAATTGGAATTTGTCAGGAGCAGATGGGATATCGCTTCGGCAAACATTACGGACGGAGGGACTTGCAGCTTCGAAGAGGCTTTTCAGCGTCCGGTGCTTGACCATCTGCATCTGCTGATCAGACGTTTGCAGGGAGCCGACCTTGATGCACGGAAATTTATCGCTGACGGAATCGAGCAGCACCCCGACATGATTCTGATTTGTGATGAATTAAGCTCAGCTGTGGTGCCGGTTTTGAAAGATGACCGGGAAATGCAGGAAACGACCGGGAGGATCCTTTGTGCAGCCGCCCAGAAAGCGGCTAAGGTCTATCGCGTCTTCTGCTCCATTCCTGTTCTGATTAAAGGTGAAGAGCATGAATAAGTTCCTTTACCTGATCCGGCATGCCAAGACGGAGGGCAATTTGAGAAGCAGGTATATCGGAATTACGGATGAGCCTTTATCTGAACAGGGGATCTTCGAACTCCGCGAGCATATTGCTGCCGGCCGCTATACGGCAGTTGAACATGTTTTTGTCAGTCCGATGCTCCGCTGCCGTCAGACCAAGGAGCTGATTTATCCGAATGTCCCTTACAGTATAATTCCTGAACTTGCGGAATGCAGCTTCGGTATATTTGAGAACAAATCGTATGAACAGCTGAAGGACCTTGCCGAGTACCAAAGCTGGATTGACAGCGGCGGGAAACAGCAAATCCCGGGGGGAGATCAGCCGGAAATGTTCAAGTCCCGCTGCCTGGAGGGTTTTAGCCGCGTTATTCAGAAAGTAGATGAAGCCGGAATAGAACAGGCCGGACTGATTATTCACGGCGGTACGATCATGATGCTGCTTGAGGCATTTTCTCCGGAAATATTTGATTTTTTCCATTGGCAGATAAAGAACGGCGAAGGCTATCAACTGACCATTGATCAGGATCTATGGGCCGAAAACAGAAAGCTGGCGGCGATAGAGAAGATTTAGAGGATAAGGATATAAAGGTCCGAATTTGATCACCCGCTTGTTTTTTGGTGAATGACGAAATGATAAAGAAGTTGGTATTGAATGATTACACTTTATGCTTTAATTACAGGTTATATTTTGGATTTAATTTTTGGTGATCCTTCCTGGCTGCCTCATCCGGTCCGCTGGATCGGTTCGCTGATTGCCGCAGGAGACAAATACCTGCACCGGATCAGTTGCAAGACGAATCGAAGCCAGTATTGGTGCGGGGTACTGCTGACTGCTTTCATTGTCACGATAACATTTCTCGTGCCGTTAGGCCTGCTGTATTTGCTTAAAAGCATCAGTCCACTGCTAGGGTTTATTGTCGAGGCCTTAATGTGTTATCAGATTCTGGCTACCAAGTCGCTGAAAGCTGAGAGCATGAAGGTATATGATGCTCTGCAGAAGAACGATATTATGGAAGCGCGTTATCAATTATCGTGGATTGTCGGACGGGACACGGAGAACCTGAACAGCTCCCAGGTAGCGAAAGGCGCTGTGGAAACCGTGGCTGAAAATCTTTCCGACGGCGTCATCGCCCCGATGATTTTCATTCTGGTTGGCGGAGCCCCCTTGGGCTTTTTGTATAAAGCGGTCAATACCCTGGACTCGATGATTGGCTATAAAAATGACAAATATCTTTATTTTGGCCGGTTTGCTGCCAAACTGGATGATGTCGTAAATTATCTGCCGGCTAGAATTTCTGCCTATTTGATGCTCCTGGCAGTTTTTCTGACTCGTTATGATTTTAAAAACGCTTTTAGAATCTACCGGCGTGACCGTCATAATCATACCAGTCCGAATTCCGCCCACACTGAAGCCGTCTGTGCCGGAGCCCTGAATATTCAGCTTGCCGGAAGCAATTCTTACTTTGGCAAGCTGGTGGTCAAGCCAACGATCGGTGATCCGATCCGGGAGATCGAGGCTGAAGATATCCGCC
Organism: Dehalobacter sp. TeCB1; assembly: GCF_001707455.1. Taxonomy (NCBI): domain Bacteria; kingdom Bacillati; phylum Bacillota; class Clostridia; order Eubacteriales; family Desulfitobacteriaceae; genus Dehalobacter; species Dehalobacter sp. TeCB1. Next base: position 5,318 of record NZ_MCHF01000023.1, read on the forward strand.
GCGCCAACAAGCTGATGGTTGCGACGTCGCTTGTCGGCCTGATTCTTGGGTCCGCTGTCAGAGCGTTTATCGTGCAATTTGGATGATAGTATTTTTGTTTAGCAGGGGTATAAGAATATTGCTGCTGTTACGCCAGCCTGTAAGCGGTAAAATGTTCTTTGGGGCAGGTCTGTGAGTCACAATACCGCTTTCGGCCGTTGCGTCTTCCTTGACGCAAAAGGCCGCGCTACGCCATCCAGGCTCCGCTCGTCGCGGAACTGTGACTCCCAGACTGATCTTAAGGGTGGAAGACTTTGGCGGCTCAAGAAGCACTATCAAGTTTAATAAGCAGGTTTACTTTGCCTTCCGTAACTAGCTTTTTTATGACTTGCTCCTTGTACCAGTACCTTCTAAGCATTGTTGCTTCTGAACACAAAGCCCTACATCGTGCTTCACATGGCGGCAATTAGGATATTAGACTTGTGCTTGCCAACAAAGTGAGGAATACCGGCCGAGACACTTTCTACAAGACTTTCTACAGATTAGCGTATCTTAGTAACCGACCTGACAAGCGGAACATGGATGTGGAGCGCGGCTTTTTGACGGCCACGGATGGCGCAATAGCCGAAAAGGCGGTTACGAAGAGACGCGAGCCACAGAAAAGAATCTATAGATTAGAACCTATATATTCGTCCAAGAGTAATCTCAAACTTAAGATAAACTTAGGCTACAAATACTACAGAGACAGGTGAGAGCAGATGTACCAATATATCCACGGCGGAGACATTTATTCGGTAAAAAAACTGACGGGCAGGCAGGAAATTCTTGATTTTTCTTCCAACGTCAATCCACTTGGGCTGCCGGAGTCTGTGAAAGAAGCCGTGATCCGGTCGCTTGATGAATGTACGAACTATCCTGACCCGTTTTGCCGGGATCTTGTTGCGGCTCTGGCTAACTATGAGTATACGGATCCTGAATATATTCTTGCCGCCAATGGGGCTGCAGAGATTATTTTCAGACTTGCGCTGGCTCTGAAACCGAAAAAGGCGCTGATCTTTGCTCCGACGTTTGCAGACTATGAAAAAGCGCTGCATACGGTGGATTGTTCGGTAGAATATTATTTTTTACGGCCAGAGCACGATTTTTCAGCTCGTGAGGACCTGCTGGATCAAATAAGCCCAGGCCTGGACCTCATGATCATCTGTAACCCCAATAATCCTACCGGTCAATTGTGTTCACGTGCATTTTTGCAAAAGGTGCTTGCCAAGAGCCAGGAGATCGGTGCAATTGTGATGATTGATGAATGCTTTATGGACTTCGTCGAAGATAAAGAACAATTTTCTGTGCAAAACTGTATTGAACAGTATGAAAATCTTGTTATTCTGAAAGCTTTTACCAAGATATTTGCGATGCCGGGTTTTAGACTTGGCTACGCTTTGACATCCAACAAAAAATTGCTCGAACAAATGAGGTCCGCCGGTCAGGACTGGAGTGTTTCAACGCCGGCCCAAATGGCTGGCATCGCTGCTTTGAAAGAAACAGCCTATCTGCAGCAAACGAAGCAGCTGATTCAAACAGAAAGAAGATTTCTGATTGATTCGTTATTGGGCCTTGGTCTCCAGATCATCGGCTCCAGAGCAAACTACATATTTTTCCGGACTCAGCGTACAGACCTAACTGAAAAGCTGATCAAGAGAGGGATTATGGTACGTCCATGCTCCAACTATGTCAATTTGAATGATGAATACTTCAGGGTTGCTGTAAAAAGCCGCGAAGATAATTTAAAACTCAGCGCCGCACTCAGGGATGTGATATTTGATGAAAGCAGTCATGGTCATTGTTGACGGACTTGCGGATGAAAAAATTGAAGAATTAGGCTGGCAAACCACGTTTGAGGCTGCCCGTCATCCTGAACTTGACCAAATTGCCGCCGGAGGTTATACCGGCTGGTTTAGTTCCTGCCCGCAGGGTTACCTGCCGGAAAGCATGCCGTGTATCCTCAATCTTTTAGGTATTGATCCTGCTTATTTTCCACAAAGCAGGGCATCACTCGAACTGCTTGCCAACGGCTACTGCCTGGAACAGGATGAAGTCGTTCTGCGCTGTAATCTTGCCGCACTTGACAGTCACGGAATACTAAGCTCTTTTAACGGCGGGAACTTGACCGGTCCGGATATGGAGGAAGCAGCGAAGATAGCGGCCGATATCGATCCAAATATCAAGGTGCTGCATTTATCCGGATATAGGAACCTGATCATTGTCAAAAAGCATTACTTTCAAACGCTGGATTGTAAGACTTATCCGCCGCATGAATTTTTGGGCGGTGATTCAGATGCTTTATTAGCGGACATCTACGCGTCAGCCCCAATACTACAAAAATTTGTTTCTGAGGGAAAAAACAGGTTAAAACACCTAAGCAGCCAAGAACAGCAATTGATGTTTTATCCGTGGGGAATATCCGGGAAAAGCTGTTTACCTGCGTTTGCAGAATTGTATAGCAAAAAGGCTGCGGCAGTCTGCGGTGCAGAAATTGCCAAAGGGATTGCATTGGCCTTGAAGATGGATGTTCCTGAACTAGAAGAAGCAACTGGAGATACGGATACAGATCTGGCCCTTAAGGCTCAAACAGCCTGCCGCCTGTTGTCCGGTCATGATTTTGTGCTTGTGCATATCAATGGAGCAGATGAAGCCGCTCACCGGCATGATTATCGGGAAAAAATTGAATTTATTGAAAGAATTGACCGGGAGTTTTTTGCCTTTCTGCGTCAGAACCTGGCAAATGAAACCAGGATCCTTGTCTGTGCCGATCATGCTACCAGCCCTGTCAGCGGTAAGCATTCGGCCTTGGACGTTCCGTATATCCTCCGAAAAGCCGGGGAAACCTTTCCGCCGGGGGATTTAGAAGCGAATAAGGCCTTGAAGTATCTGATTTCAGAGTAAATAATAACAGAACAAACAGGAAAGCGGGTGTGACACGATGGCCAAATCAATCATGGTTCAGGGAACAATGTCTAATGCCGGGAAAAGCTTGTTCACGGCAGGTCTGTGCCGTGTTTTTAAACAGGCAGGTTATAAGGTAGCGCCCTTCAAATCCCAGAACATGGCGTTGAACTCCTATATTACCAAAGAAGGGCTGGAGATGGGCAGAGCACAGGTTGTCCAGGCAGAAGCTGCCGGGCAGGAACCCAGTGTCCTGATGAATCCAATCCTTCTGAAACCGACGAACGATCAGGGATCGCAGGTCATTGTCAACGGTGAAGTGTTGGGTAATATGAATGCAGCAGACTATTTTAAATATAAGACCAGGCTCATTCCAAACATTATGGAGTCCTACCAGACGCTTGACCAGAAAAATGACGTTATTGTCATCGAAGGAGCAGGCAGTCCCGCAGAGATTAACTTGCAGGAGGATGATATCGTCAATATGGGGATGGCCAAAATGGCTAAAGCTCCTGTCCTGCTTGTTGCTGACATTGACAGGGGCGGCGTTTTTGCATCTATTTACGGCACGGTGATGCTCTTAAGTGAAGATGAAAGGGAAATGATCAAAGGAATTGTGATCAATAAATTTCGCGGAGATGTAGAAATTCTGAAGCCCGGGCTGCGGATGATCGAAGAAAAAGTCAATATTCCGGTCATCGGTGTCGTTCCATATCTGAATATCGACATTGAAGATGAAGACAGTTTATCCGAAAGAATTGCTGTGGACAAAATAGTGCAAGCAGTAGATATTGCAGTGATCCGGCTGCCAAGGATGTCCAATTTTACTGATTTTAATGTTTTTGAACTGATTCCCGGAGTTTCCCTGCGCTATGTAAAATCCATGGCTGAGCTGAAGAATCCGGATATGATCATCCTGCCAGGGACGAAAAATACGATGGCTGACTTGTTGTGGCTGCGTCAGAGCGGTCTGGAAGCAAAGATTAAAAAGCAGGCTGCTGACGGGGAAACAATCGTATTTGGCGTATGCGGAGGCTACCAAATGCTTGGAGAAACGTTGGAAGATCCTTTTAGCGTAGAAGAGGGCGGAAGTCTCACGGGAATGGGTCTGCTGGATATGAAAACAATATTCTCCAAACAGAAGACCAGGACGCAGGTGGAAGGCCGGTTCAGTCAGCTTGATGGTGTTCTTTCCGGATTATCCTCGATCCGTTTTCACGGTTATGAAATTCATATGGGCGTGACAGAAACAGGGGATACCGAGCCTCTGACGCATATCGACATAGAGTCAGGCCTTCAGGTGCAAAAGACGGAAGGTGCCCGAAAGCGGAATGTTATGGGCAGCTATGTTCATGGAATATTTGATGAAGAAGGGGTCTCTGTAGCGATTGCCGAATGTCTGTTGAATAAAAAGGGGTTGGATTCAACCAGCCTCAAACGGTTAAGCTATAAACAATATAAAGAGCAGCAGTACGACCGATTAGCTGATGAAATTCGGAAACACGTCGACATGGCTGCAATCATGAATATTTTGGAGGCAGGTGTATAATTGATGAAAAAGGGTCTTATCCATATTTACTGCGGGGACGGCAAAGGAAAGACGACCGCTTCTCTCGGTCTGGCAGTCAGGTGTGCAGGCAGAGGGCGTAGGGTATTAATTGTTCAGTTCTTAAAAAGCCAGGATACAGGAGAACTGCACACCCTGGAGAAAATTCCGGGGATAATGTTTTTGCGCGGCGAAGAGTCCTTCGGTTTCTATAATCAGGAAACAAATGAGCAGAAGGAGCAACGCAGGATCATTTATAATAAGATCCTGCAGCAGGCGATTTCAGCGTGCCGTGAAGGTCAGGTCGATTTGCTGATTCTTGATGAAGCAGTAGCCTCCTATAATTATGACCTCATTGACCGTTCGCTTCTGCTTGAATTTTTGCGTACGAAACCTGAAGGGCTTGAGGTTGTGATGACCGGACGGGGGCCTGCGGAAGAACTGCTTGATCTTGCAGACTATGTCTCTGAGGTCAAGAAAGTTAAACATCCTTATGATAAAGGGATCAAAGCGCGCCTCGGCATTGAGCGGTAATATTTTACAGCCTTGATTTCATCTTGACAAAAATCCGGTCCCCCCTTTATACTAAAATCAGAAAATATAATACATGATGGTTAAAAACATACAGTGTTACCTTTTGCTGACAGGTCAGGTTGGAATTCGGGGCACAGGTCAGAGGGATGTATGGGATGTTGCCGGACGGATTCAAAGCCACCTTCAGGGTTGGCTTTATTTATTCAGATCAGTTTCCCGCAAAATTTCTCAGTTTTCCGTTAAGATTCGTGTTTGAGGCCCATCAATTTCCAGTTAACGTTCAGGTTCACAAGTATGTTGTTTCAGTAGATCAGTTTGACCTTAGGTTTTCACCAGGCTCCATTTCTAGACTCCATTATCCGGGTGATTCTCAAGAAAGGCGTAGAGAAAGTAGCGTAAGTCCCATTTGTGATTCCATGTATTTGGGTTAAAGTAGGTGACTCGAGTAAAATTATCTGTTTGTGTCCATGAGGAATTTTGCGGGTTATACACTTAAGGCCTCTTCGCATTAATGCGAAGGGGCCGTTAATTTGTGTGCCAGTATTATGGCAGTCTTAACCAAAACGTTTTAATCAAAATAATCATTTTGTAAGTCATTTTGTAAGTGCTGTAATCATTCTGTAAATAAACGTTCTGTAAATAAATAAAATTTAGATTACCCTATCGATGGTATTTATGGAAGGAAATGGCAAACTAACGGAGAATTGTATAAATAAATTTTCCGTGAGAGGAGAGAAACGGCGTGAAAGTAAAACGCAGACTTCTTTACCCAGTACTGCTGCTTCTAATCATGATCCTATCCATTCCGGGGGTTGCTTATGCTGAATTTGACGAATACGGTTACAACGCTCAGGCCAGAATGTTTATCGGAACACTGGAAAACTGGGAAGCACTTCTTCAAGGATTGCCTCCAGAGCCATTTAATCCGAAGGAAACAGACATTGTTTTTGTCGAAAGAAAATGGGACAAACTTTTTGATCCAATGATTCATTTTAACCCGCCGTTAGGTGCGGGAGCCTGGCAGGAAGCCAGATTATGGAAATACCTTTCAGGAGACCAATTGGGATGGACCTGGCATCAGGATATTGAAGTCGTTTATTCCCCGGACCATCCGATACTAGGTGCATTTGCGATCCCACAGGAAGCGATGGGGTTGACAGGATTTTATTGCACGAGGCAACAGGAATATTTGTTGGGACCTCACGGGCAAAGAACTGTCATTCAAGATTTCTACGTAAAAAAATCTGTGGTTATTAAAGCCATTATTGGCCTCGAGTAATATAGAATTTAGTGAGTAGAATCAATTTAAAATGCAATTTGCATTTGCGTCATTTATACGATACCGCCTTTCGGCGGTATTATTCCTGTGCAGACGGATTGTTCATAAAATTGTCATCTTTCTGCCATAGAACCAACACAGGAGCCGTATAGAATACATAGCAAGATAAGAAATGATTAGTATTAGAAATTTATACGAATACATAACGGTTAGGTGAGGGTTGAATGAGCAGCAAATTAGTGACAAAAATTGTATTGGATATTGCGATGAGCATACTTTTTGTGTTCCTGTTGGATGCTTTTGGAACTGGATTAACTTTTCATGAGATTGCAGGGTTATTTATTTTTGCTCTTTTTAGTATCCATATTCTGTTAAACTGGTCCTGGGTAAAAAATACAACGTTGAATTTACTACAAAGCAAGCTTAAAAATCGGACCGCAGTTTCCGTAAAGATGAAATATGCTTTGAACTTCGCAATTTTCATCAGTATTTCGATCATTGTGACTACGGGAGTACTGATATCGAAGGTTTTATTTCCTTCAGATACGATTTATGGTGAATGGATCTATCTGGTCCATAAATGGACATCATACATCTGTCTGGGCTTCTTGATCACGCATCTGGCGATTCATGCCAGCTATTTTGTGAAATCAGTCGGCAGGATCATCATAAACCTGAAAGAGCGTAATGTCAGAAAAACATTGGTTCGCCTTGGTGCGGCGTGCCTACTGGTCGTCATGTTGTATACCCGGGTTCTTTCAACAGTTTCGGCAAGCGATGAGAATCAATTAGGCAAAATTACAGAGACCCAGATTACGACATCGCCAAGTACATCCCAAAACAGGACTGACTCCCCAACGGAAAGTCAATATAATGAAAACATAACCTATTCGGAGGGTTCAGGTTCTGACAATGATGATTCAGAAGACGCTGATACTATTGTTTCGGCAAATGATTCCGCTACGGATGCAACTGTTGGGGATACCACCGGTCCGGAAGAAAAGATCAGTTTTGATGAATACTTGTCCCAGCTGCACTGTAACGGTTGCCATAAAAACTGCTCTCTTTTGTATCCGCAATGCGATAAGGCTCAAGGTGAAATAAGGGCAGCAGAACAGGACTATCAGGAACTTTACGGGATATAAGCGAACAATACGCTGTAAGGACGGCAGCAAATGCATAACATTTACCTACGATGCTGAAAACAGCAGATTTTGATAAATTTTACTGGCCATCGTTTAGAAAAGATTATGGAATTTTCCTGGCGCTCTTTTAAACAAAAATAAGGAAGACTAAGCAAAACTAAGTAAAAACGAAGCAAAACAACCGAGCTTAATCCCGGTTGTTTTTTTGTCGTGCGCCATGCATGGAGCGTAACTAAGCGGTGAAAGTCTACTATGGGGGCTGGCAGTTGCCAAATATCAGCCCAGAGCAAGAGTATCCAATGTGAGGTGGAATCTGAGGGAAGCGTGATGAGCAAAAGGATACATATCCGGAATATGGCCGCATAGAATAAGAGTATTGCAGTATAAATGAACTCATGTTTAATATTGACAACTGGATTTCGGCCGCGATATACTAAAAATAAGAATAATGAATGGGTGTTTATTTATGCAAGTACCAAAAGAAGAGATTAAAAAAAGAATTATCGAGGCTGCGGAAGAGGAGTTTCTAGTCTCAGGCTACCGTCATTCCTCAATGCGGAGTATTGCGCAGCAAGCCGGGATTACTGTAGGGAATATTTACTCCTATTTTTCAGGTAAGGATGACCTGCTCGATAATATCCTTCAGTCAACTATAGAGCAGCTACGAAAGCTGGTATTCATTGACATATGCGATAAAAGCAGCCTGTCGATGCAAAGCATCACCTATATCACAGAAGTGATAACCAAGGTGTTTCTGGATAACAGAACGCAGTTTTTAATCCTAATGAAAAGTGTCGAGGGTTCCAAATACGAAAATATAAAGGTGGAACTGATTGAGCTTGTCAAGCAGCGTCTGGAGAACGATTTGTTCCTAAGCAGTTCCAAGCCTGGAAGTGATATGCTGCTTGCCGACTCCTTGGCCTTGGCTCTTATTGAAGGAATCATTAATATTTTTAATAAGTATGGCGGAGATGAAGTGCGTCTTGCCAATCTATTGAACAAATTTCTTTTATTGATTATCGGAGATATCCAAAAGAGACTTTAAAAGAAACGGTAACGGATGATAAAGAAACGATAAAGGATGATAAAGATATGCAGCTGTTTATAGAAAAGTTTGTGAAAGGCCTTATTGTCCATAAACGGGTCGTTTTACTAATCTATTTGGCAGTCATTATTACCAGTATTGCGCTTGTACCCCGTATTACAGTTAACTATGATTTAGCGGAATATCTGCCGGAACACTCCATGACCAAGCAGGCGATTACGCTTGTGGATCAGGAGTTTGGTTATCCGGGAACTGCTCAGGTCATGGTGGAAGGCATTTCTATACGGGAAGCCCTTGAAGCCAAGGAAAAAATCAAAGAGGTTCCGGGTGTAAAAAATGTGATTTGGCTGGACGATGTCACAGATGTTACGGTTCCGGAGGCCTTTATTTCCCAAAACGTTCTGGATAGTTACTATAAAGATGGAGCTGCCTTGTTTCAAGTTGAATTTGCTCAAGGGGATTATTCCATGGGAACAGGGGATGCCCTGAAGGCGATCCGGGCTTCGTTAGGCGAAAATGTCAGTATCACGGGAGAAGCTGAAGATTCGAGCCATATGCGGGAAGTGCTTGGCTCGGAAATGTCCAAGATTATGATCATCGTTATTCCGCTCTGCGTCCTCATCCTGATGCTGGCATGTTACTCCTGGATAGAACCGCTGCTGTATTTAAGCGTTATAGGGGTTTCTGTGATTATCAATGCCGGAACGAATGCCTTTTTCCATAACATATCTTTCATCACCAATTCAATTGCTGCGGTGCTGCAATTCGCCATTTCGATGGATTTTTCGTTGTTTCTTTGCCACCGCTATCTTGAGGAAAAGGATGCCGGGGCCGAGGTTCTTTCTGCAATTGCCAAAGCAGTAAAAAATACACTTTCATCTATTTCGGCGAGCGCGCTGACGATTATAGCTGGGTTTTTAGCCCTGCTGTTTATGCAGTACGGGATCGGTAAGGATCTTGGACTGGTATTGGTTAAGGGAATCTGTCTGAGCTATATCAGTGTGATCATTTTGCTGCCGATTCTGATTGCGATCTTCCACAAAACGATTGACAAAACCCGGCACAGGCCCCTCGTTCCGCCTTTTATGAAGATAGGCCGGGGCACAATCAAAGTAAGATATCTATTGTTTGCCCTGGTTGTGATGATTGTTATTCCGTCTTTCCTGGCACAAAAGAATACTGACTTTTTATATGGGAATACTTCCGGAAGTTCCAGTGAGGGAACCATTGCCGAGGAAAGAAATAACATTGAAAGCCGCTTCGGCGTCTATAATCCTGTTGTGATTTTAGTTCCAAATGACGATATTGCTGATGAAATACAGCTGGCCCAGGAACTGGAGGAACAGAAATATATCCGTGACGTTCAGACCCTGGTTACGCTGGCAGATCCTGCAATCCCACGTTCTTTACTACCGCAAAGCGTCAGGGATATGTTCCTGTCGGAACATTATACCCGTATGATCGTTCTTATGAACATTGCCGGTGAAACGCCCGAGACTTTTGAAGCCGTTGCAGAACTCGAACAGTCGGTGCAAAAGTATTACCCTGGTGAATGGTATGCCGCGGGGAATGCCACCAGTATCGCCGATATCAAAAATACTGTTGAACAGGACACGCGTACAGTTAACCTGTTTTCAATTCTGTCTGTGGGTCTGATTATTCTGCTGACGTTCCGTTCCATATCTGTTCCGGTGCTGCTGATCGCAGTCATTGAGTCTTCTATCTGGATCAATATGGGGATACCCTATTTTCAGGGATCAAGTCTGGTGTTTATCGGCTATCTGGTGGTGAGTTCCATCCAGCTTGGCGCAACAATCGATTATGGGATCCTAATGTCCAACCGCTATCTCGAATTCAGAAAGACGCAAAAACCCAGAGACGCAGTACTGTCTGCGTTGAATACTGCCGGGAACACCGTGATGATCTCAGCATTGATTCTTGCCGTGGCGGGTTTTGCGGAAGGACTTCTTTCCCAAATTAAAGCTATCAGTGATATTGGTATTTTGCTGGGCAGGGGTGCTGCACTGTCAGGACTGATGGTCCTTGTTTTACTGCCGGTGCTGCTGATGACGTTTGATAAAGTAATGATGAAAACCACTTTGTCTGCGAAAGAAAGTGGGAGGGAGGAGACAATCCGATGAAAAAACTAATCGCATGCTTTCTGACTGTAATACTGCTGATTCCCGTATTATCTTTATCCGCATCTGCTTCAGATACGGAGAGTACGGCAAGCAACCAAAATATGACCGTTGTCAAAGATGAGACCGTTTATGCGGACCTGAAAACGGATGGAGGTATTTCCGGTATTACAGTCGTCAATAGGATTGATACGCCTGAGTCCGGCATTTACCTTGACTACGGTGTCTACGATTCGATTACCAACCTTTCCGGCAGTGGAACTCCAGTGCTTACGGACGGCAAAATTTCCTGGCAGCTGCCGGCACGGGACAAAGGTTTCTACTATCAGGGCAAACTGACGAAGGGAGAACTGCCGTTTACGTTTCGTATCACCTATCGGCTGAACGGCCAGGAGGTTAAGCCCGAGGACATTGTCGGTAAAGAAGGAAGAATTGAAATTACGCTGAAAATTCAGCCGAATGCTGAAGCCAAAGTGTATTACCAGGAAAACTATCTTTGTCAGGTCCAGCTGCCGCTGGCTCTGGATGAAAACACGGTCGTTTCTTCATCAGGCGCTTCCGCCATGATTTCCGGCAAGACCCTAACGCTGGCCTACATGGTGCTTCCGCAGAAAAATGCGCAGTATACAGTGGTTTATGATACTGAAAAGTTCCAGATGGCGTCCATGACGATGACCTGCTCCTATTTTGATAGTTCCAATTTCCTGAATCTTAACATGGATGCCGGCAGTATAACGAAAATGTCACGCGGTGCCGGGCAAATTGTTTCCGGTACGGAGAAACTGAAGACAGGTTTAATCGAATTGAATAAAGGCATGGCAAGTATTGCTTTGGGCTCTGACCAACTTCAGCAGGGAGTCGGCACGATGCGTCAGGGGATAGAACAATATTCAACCGGAGCATCAAGTCTCGCGGCGCAGTTTAAACAGATCAGCGGTGGCACTGCTCAGCTTTCCCAGCAGGGACAGGGACTTTCAGCCCAGTATACCAGCCTTTCCTCCGGCGTAACAGCAATGATGAATCAATTAACGCCGCTGCTAGATTCTCTACCAGCTGAACAAAGACAGGCTTATCTTCAACAGATTGGAACCCTGAAGGTTCAGTTATCCCAATATGGCAGCGGTCTGTCCAGCTATACAACAGGCGTAGCCCAGTCTGCCCAGGGAATCACAGAATTTTCAACAGGTTTGGATCAATTTGCACAGCAGGGGACGGAATTAAAATCAGGTTCAGTCTCACTGGCCAACAGTTCAACAGCGCTGACCAGCGGCTTAAACCAGTTGGCATCCAGTGCAGCGGTTTTGCCTGATCAGGTTCAAAAATTGATAGACGGGCAAAAGCAATTTAAAAACGGTATTGACGAAGCTTCCGGATTGCTGGAAACACTCTCATTTGGCAGCGGGGAAGAGACAAAGCCGGCATCTTTTGTGTCCTCGAAGATTTCCCCGAAAAGTGTTCAGTTTGTTATCCGGACTCCAGATTTGAAAGCTGCAGCAGATGAAAAGAGTACAGTCACGGAGCCAGAAAGGCTATCTTTCTGGGAGCGTTTTATCAATCTATTTCGTTGATTTTTTTCAGAAGAATATTGAACTTTTGTGCTAATTATGATCTAATAATGACGGTGTTAAAAAAGCTTTTTCTAAGGCTGATGACAGATTTCTTCAGCCTTTTGTTTGTCCTTGAAGATCAATTTCAGCGATAGATAAGGAGATTGAAATGAACGATTATTTAGTTAAGGCTTTGGGTTATGACGGCAAGGTACGCGCTTACGCAGCTTTAACGACGGAAACCGTCGGTGAAGCCCAGCGCAGGCATCAGACCTGGCCGACAGCATCGGCGGCACTCGGCCGCACACTGACCGCCGGTTTAATGCTCGGGGCAATGCTCAAAGGCGATGAACAACTGACTGTCAAGATTGAAGGCAACGGCCCGTTGGGTATTATCCTGGTTGACGCCAATGCGTACGGGGAAGTCAGGGGCTATGTCACCAATCCTCAAACGCATTTGGATCTAAATCGAATCGGGAAATTAGACGTCAGCGGAGCTGTAGGTTCTGAAGGCACATTGTCTGTTGTTAAGGACCTGGGTATGCGGGATTACTTTACCGGGCAGGTTCCATTATATTCCGGAGAAATCGGGGAAGACTTTACCTATTATCTCGTCAAATCCGAACAGATCCCTTCTTCGGTCGGACTCGGTGTCTTGGTTGCACCGGATCATACAATTCAAGCTTCCGGCGGTTTTATTATCCAGCTATTGCCAGGAACTGCTGAAGAGACCATTTCTGAAATTGAAGAACATCTTAAAACGATTACGCCGGTCTCAACGATGATTCAGCATGGGTTTACGCCAGAGGAAATGTTGGAAGAAATCTTAGGCAAAAATAATGTTCAGGTACTGGCAAAAATGCCGGTAAAATTTCAATGCCAGTGTTCCAAGGAGCGGATCGGCAACGCGATGATCAGCTTAGGCAAAGAGGAAATCGAAGAGATCATTCAAACCGACGGCCAGGCGGAAGCCCAGTGCCATTTTTGCAACGAGACCTACCTGTTTTCGAGAGAGGGACTGGAGACGCTGAAGGATGCCACAAGGTAGAAAGGAACAGTACAGGATATGAAAGCCTTAATCACCGGGGCCAGTTCAGGTATTGGCCGGGATATTGCCAGAGTGCTGAGCACGAAAGGCTATGATTTAATCCTGGTTGCACGGCGTCTTGACAGGCTGGAAGAATTAAAGAAAGAGCTTTCCTGCAATGTCCAGACGATCAGCCTCGATCTTACACAGGAGGAATCCTGTTTCCGACTCTATGACCTGGTTAAAAATCAGGAGATTGATATGCTGATCAATAATGCCGGGTTTGCTGTATACGGCGAATTTGATCAGACGGATCTTACCAGAGAATTGGAATTGATTCATACCAATATCAAAGCAGTTCATATCTTAATGAAACTGTTTCTGCAGGACTTCAAGCGGCGTAACCGAGGGTATATATTAAATGTGGCTTCTTCGGCTGCCTTTTTACCCGGGCCTTTGATGGCTGCTTACTATGCTTCGAAAGCCTATGTACTGAGACTGACGGAAGCTGTACATAAGGAGCTGCAAAAAACGAACAGCAAAGTGTATGTAGGCGTACTGTGTCCAGGGCCGGTGCATACCGAGTTTGAACAAAATGCCAAGATCACGTTTGGGGTAAAAGCACTGGACAGCCCTTATGTAGCCAGGTATACGGTTGACCGGATGCTCAAACATAAAAGGATGATTATTCCCGGGATATTGATGAAGGCTGCCTTTGCCCTTATGAAAATCCTGCCTCAAAAAATACTGTTGTATTTTCTCTATAAACTGCAAAAAGAAAAATTTGTTTAGAAATCCTTGCTTCGGGTATATTTACTGAATATATTGACTGATGCACCGCCGTTGAAATATTGTTTCAACGGATTTTTGTTATTTTGTTATTCTTATGGTTATTCTTTAGATCGTACTTATCCACCCTATCAGATATTTTTATATGGATGGGTTGATGTCGTCTGTTGACAGACATAAAGAAAACGAATAAGATAGTTGTTAGTACAACAGTTGCAAATACAACTATATGTAAAGGGGGTGATTCGTGTTGCTGATGAAAGACCTGTCGGTCATATTTCGGTTTAATCGCATTTATTCAATGAGAAGGTTGAGTAAATATCATTTGGGGCATTCTGAACAAGAAATTCTGATGTTTTTATCTAAAAACGATCAGGTAAATCAAGATATGATTGCTACTTTTTTTGTCATTGACAAGGGAGCGGTTGCCAAAAGCTTAAGCAAGCTCGAAAAAAAAGGGTATGTCAATCGAATGATAAACCCTGAAAACCACCGCGAGAAAATAATAACCCTAACGCCAAGAGGATTGGAAATCATGGACAACATGCAGGAAATCCTGACTGACTGGCATACAGCCATCTATGAAGGGCTTGACGAAGAAGACATCGCACAGTTCCAAAAAATAATGTCGGTCATTGCCGCCAATAGCATGAAAGCCGTCAATGAATGCGAGAAAATTTAGACCAATCAAAAATCTAAAGATTGGAGTTAAGCAAGTTGAACAAATCAAATACGAAAAAGAGCTTTGTTCTCGTTATGATTCTATATCTGCTCGGTATTTTTATGGGTGCGATTGACACGGGAATTGTCACACCGGCCAGAACAGTAATTCAAAATAATTTGCTGGTCGATGAAAAAACCGGGATCTGGATGATTACGATTTATACACTGGCTTATGCGGCCAGTATTCCGATCATGGGTAAACTTGCTGATATGTTCGGACGCAAGTACATTTATCTTGCCAGTATCTTTCTCTTTGGTCTGGGTTCTTTATTTTGCGGTTTAGCCCAGGAGTTTAACAGCTTTACGGTCCTGCTCGCAGCCAGAATTGTCCAGGCGCTTGGTGGAGGCGGAATCCTTCCGGTTGCGACTGCTGAATTTGGCACGACTTTTCCTCCGGAAAAACGGGGGATGGCCCTGGGACTGGTTGGGGGAGTATACGGGATTGCCAATATTTTCGGTGCTTCGGCAGGCAGTGCAATTCTGGATATTTTCGGCAAGAGCAACTGGCAGTTTATTTTTTATGTGAATCTGCCGATCACGCTGTTTATCCTGATCGCCGGCTTTCTCTGTCTGCCAAACAACAGAAATGACAATGTCAAAAAGATTGATATCGGTGGAATCCTAATTCTGACCGTGATGATTCTCGCTTTAATGTATGGACTTAAAAATATTGACTTCTTTGATTTCAAGTCAACTTTAATCAGTACGAGTGTTTATCCTTTCCTGACTCTGTTTGGGATTCTTATTCCTTTCTTTATCCTGGCTGAGAAAAAAGCAGAGGATCCGGTGATGAATTTATCGTATTTTACAAACTCGAGGATCATGATCACCTTTATCATTGCCTTTATTACCGGAATTGTGTTAATGGGGATGATTTTTGTACCGCAGTTTGCCGAAAACTCACTGAAAATTGCTTCCGGGAGCGGCGGCTATTTTGTTATCATTCTCGGTTTGTTTGCAGGGGTTGGCGCTCCTTTATCCGGAAAGCTGATCGATAAATACGGACCTAAAATGATTCTAGGTCTAGGTTTTCTGATATCTTTGCTTGGTTCGCTGTTTCTGATCTTTGTCGCAGCTGACCAGCCCAGTATGCTGATGGTAAACATCAGTCTGGTTCTCATGGGTCTTGGTATGGGCTTTACGATGGGCACACCATTAAATTATATGATGCTGGAAAATGCCAAAGATGAAGAGTCCAATTCGGCACTCGCCGCCTTGTCTCTTGTTCGATCGATCGGAACGGCGATTGCGCCGGCAGTCATGGTTGGTTTTCTGGCGCATGCCGGAGTGGCGGTTCAGAATAATGTGATGAACCTGCTGCCCAAAGAAGTCTCCATGCCGAAACTGCCGTATGCACAGGAACTTACAACAGAAATCAATGAGATGAAAAGCAATCCAATGATGAAAAATGTTCTGGCAACCGTCGATATGCCCAACTTTTCCTATCTGGAAAAGATTGAAATCAATATGAACAGCAGCAGTGACTATCAAATTCCTGACGAGCTGATGGACAAAATAAAATCTTCTGACGTTACGACCATCACGGAGAACAGCAAATTGATTGCAGGGAGCTTCTTTGCTGGCATGGCTCCGGATATGATTTCGAATATTCAAACCGGGATTCAAAACGGAATTGATGAGCTTACGGTTGTGGAATCGATGCCCCAGTCAAGCGTATCCTTCCGGGATACGATAGAAAAAATGACGGTCTTAAAAGATGCCGTCCCGGGAGCTTTTGACACAGCCAAACAAAATTATCTCGCGGAGATTGATCAGAGAAGCACGGTCATTGAATCAGAATTCCAAAAAACCTTAAACAGCGGATTTAAGCAGGTGTATCTGACAGTTACGATTTCTTCTCTGATTGGCTTGATCTTCCTGTGCTTCTATCGAAGAAAACCAGTCAATAAGCAAGGATAGGGCTAAACACAAGCCGCAAATATAGAATTAATATTTTGAGTTGCTTCTTTTTATATTCTTGAGTAATTGCAGCCTTACACAGATATTCCGCTCGCACGTTTTCGTGGCTACTCGCACAAATCCTCGCTAACATGCCAAAACCTCTGGGCTTTTTAGAATGTTCACCGTTGGCATGTCTTGACGCTGCGGTTTTTGCTCGCTTAACGCCACTGACACTTAACGCTCGACTCCATATCTGTGTAAGGCTACAATATTTGAAGAATTCAGCAGTATGAAGTGTCTGGCATTGATATAATAAACATTAATTCCATTTTAAAGCATTCAGAACAGCAAATAAGCGACGAGAGACCTTTATATAATGGCTTAATGGACCCGAAATATAACGTCATGTAGTCTATCTGCGGCCAAGCGGAGCACGATGCGGAGCGCGGCTATTTGCGCCATGGATGGCGCAATAGCCGAAGAGCAGTTAGGCTACATGATGTAAACCCAGAGTTTACTATTAAACAATAAAAACGCTGCCGGCAAAATTGTCGCAGCGTTGTAGCAGTGCTCTTGATTGGGCTTTTTATTGCACATTCTTGAATTTTGAAGAGGGTGCACCACAAACGGGGCATTTTTCCGGTGCTTCGTTTTTATGGATATAGCCGCATACCTGGCAGTAATAATAGTCATTGTCTGCCGTTAAATCTTTAAGTGCGTCTTTGTATAAGGCGGCATGCGATTTCTCAGCCTCGTTAGCTAAGTGAAAAACTCTTTGTGCTTCAGAATCGCCTTCATCTTTTGCTTTCTCCAGAAAACGCGGATACATTTTCGTAAACTCAAAAGTTTCACCATCGATCCCAGCTTTGAGATTTTCTTCTGTTGATTTCAGCATACCCAGCACTTTCATCTGGCTTAACGCATGCAGGGCTTCAGCTTCAGCTGCTGCCCGAAATAGCTTGGCAGCGCCGTTATATCCTTCTTCTTCAGCTTTCTGAGCGAAAGCGGTATATTTTCGGTTAGCCTGAGATTCGCCAGCAAAAGATTCTTTCATATTGTCTTGCGATGTCATATAAATCCCTCCTTATCATTCTCCACTTTCATAATATTACCATAAATAGCCTATAATTGTAATATTATATCTTATTTTGTCCCAAAGTATCGGAAATATTTTTCTTGACATTGACGCGACGTCAAGGTGTATCCTAGTTTTGAGGTGAGTGGTGTGGAATATTCTGTACAGAAACTTAGCCGGTTGGCAGGCATCAGTCCCAGAACAATAAGGTATTATGATCAGATGGGGCTTCTAAAGCCGGCCAGGATTAATTCTTCAGGCTATCGCCTATACGGACAGGCGGAAGTAAACAGGCTGCAGCAGATCTTGCTTTATCGTGAACTGGGTATGGGGCTGGAAACAATTAAGGAAGTGATCAATTCACCGTCTTTTAATGAACTAAAAGCTTTCCGAGAGCACCGTTCACAGCTGCTGGAAAAAAAAGCGCAGCTTGAAAGCCTTATCGTGAATATTGAGAAAACGATTGCGTCTTATGAAGGGAGACTGACCATGTCTGACCAAGAAAAATTTGAAGGACTCAAGAAAAAAATGATTCAAGAAAATGAAACAACTTATGGCGAGGAAATCCGCCAAAAATATGGAGACGATGTTGTCGATCAGTCCAATCAAAAATTTCAGGGCATGAAACCTGAGGAGTATGAAGAAATGACTAGGCTTTCTGCCATGATTACGGAAAAGCTTGAAGCAGCTTTCCAAACAGGTGATCCTGCCTCCGGACTTGCTCAGGAAACCGCAGAGCTGCACCGTAACTGGCTGAGCTATTTTTGGAAGGAATACAGCAAAGAAGCACATGCCGGTCTGGGACAGATGTATGCTGATGACCCGAGGTTTACAGCCTACTATGATAAGAAGCATCCTGGGACAGCAGCCTTTTTACGGGATGCGATTCTTATTTATACCGGGATGAACGAATAGAAAAAGGTTCACTTCCGTTTTGCCATTTCCATATATTATCTTGAAGGTTTGTATAAGATCAAGATGGACATGGCAAAGGAGGAGCCTTCTATTGAAAAGAGATATTCATTATTATGCGCTTTTGGCATTTTGCAGGTCATGTGGGTTCAACAAGGAAAGCTCCAGAAAAATTGCCTATGCTTCGCAGTATGTGGATGATGCCAGAATTAATCTGATGACGATCCAAAATCCGGCACCGGAAGTCAGTGTTGACCGCTCTGATAACCGTGCCGTTTTTTTAAATATGGCAACCTGTCATTCCTATTTTAAAATAAAAACGTTTAATTACGAGGCAATGATCAACAATACCTGTGCCTTCCATTTTGTTCCTGGCTGCAAAGGAGAAAACTTCACTAAGAAACTCCGCTGTAAAGAGGAGTCGCCAGTGGCCCTGGTGCTTTTAAATGAGGCCCTGGACGACAATAATCTGATTAAATTTGGGATTGTTCTGCATGCTTATGCCGATACTTTTTCACATCAGGGTTTCAGCGGCATGCTCAGCAAAGTGAATGATATTAATCATTGCGGAGCGCGCAATGAAGTCTACTTAGGAATACCTGATCTGATTTTGTATTTGTTTAAACAGTTATGCGGAGAAAAATATGACGAAATGTTTGACCGTATTGTGCCCGCTTATGGCCACGGGCAGGCGTTGACCTTTCCTGATCTGCCTTACCTTGTTTGGTCCTATCGGTATGACAGCAGCGATACCTTCGAGGGCAGATACACCGTTGTGGAGATTGACAATAAAGAAAGGTATCAGCGAGCTTTGGCCAAAATAAAAGGGTACCTTGAGATTTATTTAAAAAAACATCCTGAATTCCGGGATTCAAATTATCAATTCGATGATACCCCTAAACTTATGAGCCAGCTGATTAATAAAGATTCGGATAGAAACAGGGAAGAAAGCTGGATTGCCTTCATGCTTAAATACGGGATGTTTCAGAAAAATGAATGGTCTGGCATTGTCTATCAGGAGAGTGAATGGTTGAGAAAAGCGTTTCAAAATTTTAATCCCCAAACCTTTAACAACAGGAGAGTAGACAATGTGATTCTTGCTGATCATTTTGCAGAATCCGACTGGTACCATTTTTATCAGGCGGTCAAGTGGTATAAAAAAAGATTCTTTGAATGCTGTCATCAAAACAAACTGTTTATTCCTAAATAACGAAGAGAACAAAGAGGTAGGTTTGGGAGGGGATCGTAAAAAATAGGCAAAAAAAAAGGACCTTTTGTCCCGAAAATTGCTGCTATTCACTGATTCTTTGATGTTCGAAAAGTTCTCTGCTTCTTCTGTAACCAAAAAGACCAACTAAGCCCAGGATCAGAACCTTCATCCACAATTCATAAAATTCCTTGCTCTTTCCGAGTCTTAAGACGGTTTGATATAACTGCGGGGCTAGGCTCTCAATCGCTTTCATTTTATCTTGCATTGTTCTGTAAGGACCCGTGATTTCCTGATATTTGTCACATAACAATTTGTTTTTAGCCTGAATGAGCCGGTCTGTACTGGGTTTTCGCGTTCTTGGCTGGACGGTATGCGGCTTAGCAAAAGTGAAAGATACGTTATTTCCGGAAAAATAAAATTCCTGGTCATTGTATCCGGCATCTCTTAAACCGTTTAGAAAAGCGTCCCGCATTGCTGTATTCGGAAAAGCAAGATCAATATCCATCGTTAATTCCGAAGGATCAGAAAATTCGCCTAATTTAAAACCTGTAAGCCACCAGTGTTTTTCTGATCGGGTAAAGAGCACGCTTCCATTCTTCCTTAACACAAAGGACATCGGCAGCAATTCATCGTTGTCAGCAGATTTATAAAACATTCCGCTAAAAATTCCCGGAAGCGTAAAATGAAATGCTCCGGTATAAATCCCGATTTCTCCGCCGGTTACCAGATCGTACTGACCTTTCCAGAAGCCAATCATCCATTTCTTGCCGTCATATTCAAAATAAACCGGTTCACAATCAATAATCATACCCGTCGGGGCTGATACCTCATCATAAATTCGGCAATACCCGGCATTTCTTTGCCATGGATTTAAAGTCGCGTAAAAAATATCCTGTCCTGGATCATACCGATAACCGGCATTTTCAATCACCTGATCCAAATCGGGGTCACCGGTACCTTGAGCGGGAACCGCAAGACGTTCCATAATTTCAGGATTGGAGATTCCGGTTTGAATAGGATAGCGAATGAAAGCGTTGGATTTGTGAAATAACATTGGATTCGCCCCTTAACAGATTTAATTTTTAGAATATTTGACAATAATATTTTATGTAAAAAGGACAAACTCTGGAACAGGTTTGTCCGTGACAAATAAAATTTTTAAAATGAATAAATTTTTAGGATTCAATGCTTAAACGTTGTAATCTGACTGTATTGGCTCTTAAAAAGAGGATAATAATCAGAGCTGTCATCAATACTTCCATCCAGACTTCCAGGGAAGGGGTGCGTTTGCCAATTTTTTTCACTTTCTTGTACATTCCGGGATCTTGTTTTTCCAACAATTTGAGCCGTTCCTGGACGGTACCCTCAGAGCCGGTTATTTCCTGATATTTTTCACATAAGAATTTATTTTTGCGCTGGATCAACTGATCAGTCAATCGTGTGCGGGTCCAGGGCTGGGCCGTCTTGGGGATATCGAACGTGAAGCTTACGCTGTTATCCTCTACGGCTAATTCGTGCTCGTTGTAGCCGGCTTTACGCATTCCTGCAAGAAAAGCATTCCTCATATTAACGTCTTTCAACGTGAGGCAGATATCCATCGTCAGCTCATTCGGCTCAGCAAATTCTCCGAGTTTGAAACCGGTCAGCCACCAATGTTTTGCTTTTCTGGAGAAAAGTTTTTTTCCATTCTTCTTGATGGTATACGACATGTCCAGAAGCTCCTTATCGTTGACGGACTGGTAAACAAGACCGTTTGACTTATACAGGCCGATTTCACCGCCGTTGACCAAATCATACTGACCTTTCCAAAGGCCAACCATCCACTTTTCGTTGAGGTAATCAAAGGTTATGGGTTCACAGTCGATGATCATGCCAAGCGGTGCGGCAGCCTCATCAAAAAGCCGGCAGTAACCGATATACCTTTGCCAGGGCTTCATATTCGAGATAAAAATATCCTGTCGCGCATCATAGGAATAACCGGCAATTTCAATGATTTCATCAAGATCTTCGTTACCGGTACCAACGGAGACAGACCCGGTATGAGATTTATTTTCTTCTGTTGCAAGTGCTGAATCAGCTTCAGTCTTTGTTCTAGTTTCAGTCTCAGTCTCTATTGATGTCGCCGCTGATGTCCCAGTATCGGTTATTGATTTATCCCAGGTTGATTGCTGCATACTTTGATAATAAGAGTATGAGGCATTTCTGTTAAATAATAACATCTTCCTTCCTCCTTAATAGAATACCAATATATGGATATAATATGTAAAAATACCCAGTATGCAAATACTGGGTATTGATAAATTGAGATTAATGACTCGGTCTGCTCTGTCCCTGCATACCCTGACCCTGAATGCTTTGCCCATACTGAGAAGGAGAAGGCTGCTGGCTTTGGCCCTGCTGGCTGACCATATTTTGACTCTGCTGGCTCATCTGAAATAACTGGCCCTGAGTCTGATCAATAAGTTGCCCCATCTGTTCCAGTACTTGGTGAGCCTGGATCTGCTGATTGGCCTGTGTCAAAGCGGTCATCGCCGTTTGGATAGCTTGTCGTAGCTGTTGATCTGCCTGCTGTTTCTGCTGCTGGGTCTGGTTACGGAAGCCCTGAATTTGCTGCTGCAGCTGATTGGCTGCCTGCTGGCTTTGCTGAATGATTTCGTTCTGATTTACTGTACTACCCTGAGAAGAAAAGTTACTGAATGATACTTGTTTCAACTGATTCATGGTGTTTTCCATTGCGGATAACTGGCTTCTTAGATCGCCGATTTCCTCACTAACTTCCATGTCTTTTTTGGCAGAAGCTAAGATGGTCTTGTTTTTTTCATCCATTTATCTTTACCTCCATAAGCAATTATGACCTAACTTATTTTTGTCAAATAACAAAAATATTATTAAGTTAAATTTTTCTGCAAAAATTTTTCGGCAAAATAATACCGATCATTAGTGCTTATGGACAATAATTACTTTGAATACGTTTACGTTGATCTGCATTACTCCGGCTGACGTTCTTGTGTATCGATTCCCTCAAACTGCATGTTGTAATACCGGGCATAGATCCCGTCAAGATTAACCAACTGGCGGTGAGTGCCTCTTTCTTGAACGCCCTCATCTGTAATGACAATGATTTCGTCAGCATTTTTAATGGTACTCAGACGATGGGCAATAATAATCGTCGTCCGGTTATGCGATAGCTTGGACAGAGACTCCTGAATATAGCGTTCACTTTCATTATCCAGTGCCGAAGTCGCTTCATCCAGGATTAATATCGGCGGGTTCTTCAAAAATACCCTTGCTATCGAAAGTCGCTGTTTTTGTCCTCCCGAAAGCCGGACGCCCCGTTCACCGACGAACGTGTCATAACCAAGTCCCAAAGACATGATGAATTCATGAATGTTGGCACTGCGGGCAGCCTCGATGATTTCCTGGTCGGAGGCATTCGCTTTGCCGTAGGCAATATTCTCCTTGATCGTACCGCTGAACATATAGACATCCTGCTGCACAATCCCAATTGCATTTCTTAAGGAATCCAGCGTGACATCCCGGATGTCGTTACCGTCAATCGTAATGGTTCCTTCGGTAACGTCATAGAAACGGGGGAGTAGGGAGCACAATGTTGTCTTTCCGCCGCCAGAGGGACCCACCAGAGCAACTTTCCTTCCGGTAGGAATCCGGACGCTGACATTTTGGAGGACATCATCATCGAGGTTGTATCGGAAAGAAACATTGGAAAATTCTATTTCACCTTTGACATTTTCCAGAGGCAGGGCGTTTGGTTTTTCAATAATATCAGGTTTTGTCTCCATAATTTCCTCAAAGCGTTTAAACCCGGCAAAACCCTTTTGAAACTGTTCGGTAAAATTAATCAGTACTTCCAATGGTTGAACAAAGATATTGATGTAAAGCAGGTAAATGACAAGTTCCGTAAGCGTTAGTGATCCACCGGCAATGGACAGGCCGCCGGAGATAATGACGACAATATAAAGCAGCCCGGAAAAGAAGGAATTCCAGGCAAAATAACCTCCCATCATTTTATAGCTGCTGGCTTTGGATGCCAGAAAGTCCTGATTGCTTTTCCGGAATTTCATTTTTTCTGCTTCTTCGTTGGCAAAGGACTTGACCACCCGGATTCCAGCCAGACTATCCTGAAGGCTTGTGTTGACTTTGGCAATTTTGACCCGGTTATCCAAGAAGACCGCTTTCATCTTGAGATTACGCTGAATACTGAAAATCACCATGATTGCTGTGACAGCGAGCAGGATAAGAGTCATTGGCACATTCAGCAGCATCAGCAAAACAAATGACCCGATGATTTTCAGGAAGGAAATAAAGATATTCTCCGGTCCGTGATGCGCCAGTTCGGAAATGTCAAAAAGGTCGTTAACGAGTCTGGACATCAGCTCACCGGTATTGTTCTGGTCGTAGTAAGAGAAAGAAAGCCTTTGAAACTGCGTGAATAAATCCCTGCGCATGTCGGCTTCCATCCGGGCTCCCATGATATGGCCCCAGCAAGTGATAAAATACTGGCAAAAGTAGCGGATTATGTAGAGTGTCAGCAATGCTGCGCCGAAAAAGCCGATGCTGTGCAGGATCACCTCTCTGCCTTGAGTAAAAACATTTTTGTTTAAGTGATTTAGGATTTGAGGGAAGGACAGATCGACGACGGAGACAATCACTGCACAAAGCATATCCGTATAAAACAACAGGCGGTAAGGCTTATAATAACGAACAAAACGGTTCAGGATATTCATGCTGCAGAGCCACACTTTCTAAAAATAAAGCCTGCAAATACTTGCAGGAATCCTACTCTTTTCTCGGAACAGTATAGCATATTTCATTAAAATTAAAAAATCAGGTGGATAAATCCCATTCTATGGAAACAATGAAATTAATATTTCTGTCAGAAATCAAAGGGGAAATGTGCTTTCTATAGAATATTTATGCAAAGTCATTAATAGATGCGCACGAAAAAATAGACAATCATAATGATTTCGGCACCGATCTTGACAGCAGTACCGCCAAGGACACCGAGCAGTGTACCTAAACCAATTTGGATTGTCTTCTTTAATTCCGTACCACGGATCAGTTCGGCTGCAATCGCCCCCAAAAACGGACCGAGAATGATACCAAGCGGTCCAAGAACGATCAAACCCAGAATGGTGCCGATCACTGCGCCCCAGGCTGCCTGCTTGCTTCCGCCGAAGCGTTTCGTTCCGATAGCCGAGGCAAAATAATCCACAAAGAACAGCAGGATTACGACCAGGGCCTGCAGGATGAAAAAGTAGGCATTTAATGTTGCGAAGCCTGTCATGAAGCCATAGACCAGCATGCCTGCATAGATCAAAATGACGCCGGGCAAAACGGGAAGAACAGTTCCAACAATACCCGCAATAAAGAGAACAACCGCAATGATTAAAGCAATCATATCCATTCTTTCTTCCCTCCATTTTCAGATAGGATCATTCATATGTTCTATGATAATAACCAATGAATTTGCTGCTTACCCGTATAAATATACTGGATTGGAAAGAAAAATTCAATTTTTTAATGCAAACAGCTCGGTTATGACAGAGAGTGTCAATCTGGCAATGCCGGTTACGATCAGCTGAGATTAGGAAGAGATTCGCAAATAAAAATGATGCTAAAAGTAAACTATTAGCATCATCGTGTTCGTTTTGATAACTCTTGCCAGCAAAGTTGTTAATATCTGCGGGCACCAAGATAACTGGACGAATGCGCGCTTAGATTGGATACGACAACGCCGGTTGAATAATTAAAGGCGTGCACATATTGTCCTCCGCCAATATAAATACCGACGTGTGAGGCGCCCCGGGCATAGGTCGAGAAAAAGACAAGGTCTCCCGGCTGCAGCTCATCCCTGCCAACCGGGGTACCGGAAGCATACTGCGCGAAAGAGGAATGGGGAAGGGAGACACCGGCCGCAGCGTATACATAGCGGGTAAATCCGGAACAGTCAAACCCGCCGGGGCTTATTCCGCCATAAACATACGGGCATCCGACATAGCCCAGTGCATAATCAACGACATTTGAATAGCTATTGGATCTGGAAGCAACCAGGATCGGCTTGGCAGTCGGGCCTTCGGCAATCACTTCAGTCACAGCGTCCTGGAGAATCGTTTCCTTGACAACCTGCTTTTCCGAATACTTGCCGTTACTCTGGACATAAGAATAGGTTACGGACTTCGATCCGTCACTGCCTGCCGTAATCACTTCTTTTTTACCAAAGCCGAGCTTATAATCCTTCTTGGTGATGGTATCATATTGGATTTTCTGCGTTTCCGTATATTTTCCCTGACAGATGACCGTAAGGGAGTTATGGTCAATCAGAGATTTCAAAACCTGTTCAGGTGATTGAATTTGAGAAAGCCCGGCCGTTGTTTTGGAGGATATGACGTCTTCGGCGATCTTAACGGAAGTCACGACATTATCTTTCGTTGGTTTCACGTAATACGCCTGAAATTCTTTTAAGACCTGATCAATATCTTCCGCGTCCGGCAAAACGGCAATCACAGTACCATTAATGGCGAACTGATAGGCATCGTAGGGTTGATTAATTTTTTCTTCAACATTGTTTGGCCGCAGCGCAGAACGAAGATAATCGGCATTGCTGACGGTGATATTGGTATAGGCCATCTCGTAAGGTTTTTCTTTGGCTGCAGACGCCATAAGTGTATCTGCGGTATTCTGGTTAAAGACGAGTCCAAGTTGTTTCCCGTTGACTGAGACAGCGATGGCATTCATTGGAGCGGCAAGGTAACAGGCAAACGACCCGATTAATATCATAGTAATAAATAAACCACCGAGCAGGCGCGGTGATTTCCATGATATTTTTTTAAGGCAGGCCAAGATAACGCAAATGATCTGCTTAAAATGCATCAAATTTTCACCTTTCTTTGCTTACGAGGTTAGTTGACGGATTCGGACCAAAGGTATAGGCCCTACGCAAAATGCGATTCACCCCAGAAAAAGAAGTTCCCCCGCTCCAGGCTGGCCTGGATTCAGCTCTTTATTTAGTTCATATTATAATACGCAATTTTGTAATATTTCGACACATAATTTAAATATCCTGCCTCGGAACGAAAATTTTATAACGCTGTGCAAAGCTACAACGCCCAAGAGATATAAAGGAAGGACGCCTCAATTTATATTTGAAGCGCCCTTCATAGGCTGTGTTTAGATACATTCCCTTATCACGAAGTCTGTTAGGAATGCTGATTCTATAGATCCACTTTTGGCAGCGTAGCAAAGCCTTTTTCCAGATCAGCATCGGTCGGAATATAGTCTGTCATTGTGCCGGCGTTATAGCTCATATAAGCAGCCATATCAAAATATCCGGTGCCAGTCAGGCCAAACAGGATGGTCTTCTTTTGACCAGTTTCTTTGCACTTGAGCGCTTCATCCATTGCAACCCGCAAAGCATGTGCGGATTCCGGAGCAGGCAGGATGCCTTCACAGCGCGCAAAGGCTGTAGCTGCTTCAAATACCTTGGACTGTTCAACTGCCCGGGCTGTCATATAGCGGTCATTGTACAGTTTGGAAACAATTCCGCTCATACCGTGATACCTGAGGCCTCCGGCATGGTTCGGAGAGGGAATGAACCCTGATCCGAGCGTATACATTTTGATCAGGGGCGTCGTTTTTCCTGTATCTCCAAAATCAAACGCATATTTACCGCGGGTCAGAGAAGGGCAGGAGGCCGGTTCAACACCAATAAACTCGATATTGTTTTTGCCGCGGATCTTGTCACCCATGAAGGGTGCAACCAGACCGCCAAAGTTTGACCCACCGCCGACACAGCCGATGATCATTTCAGGCTCAATGCCGTACTTGTCACAGGCAAGCTTGGTTTCTTCACCGATCACGGACTGGTGCAGCAGGACATGGTCGAGTACGCTGCCAAGTACATAACGGCAGTTTTCGGTTTTGACAGATGTTTCAATCGCTTCCGAAATCGCGCAGCCAAGAGAACCGCCTGTGCCGGGGTTTTCAGCCAGAATCTTCCGGCCGATTTCCGTCGTGTCGGAAGGAGATGGAACGACTTTTCCACCATAGGTTTCAATGACGGCTTTCCGGTAAGGCTTCTGTTCTGCAGACACCTTCACCATATAGACCGTTAATGGAATATTATAAAACGCACAGGCCATCGATAAGGCCGTACCCCATTGTCCTGCACCGGTTTCCGTTGTCAGGGAAGATAGACCCTGTTTTTTGGCATAATAAACCTGGGCAGCTGCAGAGTTTAATTTGTGGGAACCTGAAGTATTCGTGCCTTCAAATTTGAAATAGATTTCTGCTGGTGTATCCAGCAGCTTTTCGAGATTATAGGCTCTCACGAGCGGGGAAGGACGGTACATCCTGTAGTATTCACGAACTTCCTCAGGAATTTCGATATATTCGTCCGTGTTGTTCAGTTCCTGTTCAATCAGTTCGTCACAGAAGATCGGCCGCAGATCATCTGCGGTGCAGGGCTTCATCGTGCCCGGATGAATAAAGGGCGGCGGGAGCTCTTTCATAACAGCTTTTACATTATACCAGTACTTGGGCATCTCTTCTTCAGGTAAATAGATTTTGTAAGGTATGCTTGTCATGGTCTTCATTCCTTTCCAGATTATTATTAACTATCTTTTGATTAATCTTCGTTGAATAAACGAAAATCTATTAAAAAAAAGCCTTGTCCAAACTATCGGACAAAGACTTTGATCTCTGCGGTACCACCCAACTTGCGTTTACACGCCGCTTAAAACGTATGACGGACATACGCTCCATTCATAACGGGCGGAGTTCCCGGCCTGCATACGCTTACATCAATCATTCTTTGTAATCTCTGCACGGCCCTCATGAGTCCATTCACATCAGTGCTGTTACCGCTTTTCCACCGACTGCGGCTCTCTTGAAACAGCAAACATCATGTTACTACTCTCATTCTGCGGTTTAACAGTATCAAATATTGCTTAAATCTTAGCTTGAAATTAACTTTTTGTCAAGAAAATGTAAAACTTCAAAGTCAGGGAATTGCACCATTTTGAAAAAACGCAAAGTATGGTAAACTCTAGAGAAGTACGCGATACATTGTCTAACGGAGGAATTGGCTGTGGCACTTATGATAAACGAACTTGACCGGAGACTGAATCACTTATGCGACCTCATGGATCAGACCTATCCTGAATGGGATGCTATCCTTATACTTGGTAAAGTGAATCAGTATTATTTTACAGGAACAATGCAGGACGGCATGCTTGTAATTCAAAAAGACCGGACCCGGCACTATTTTGTGCGCCGTAGTTATGATCGCGCCAAAGCTGAATCGCCTCTGACAACGATCTATCCGATGGAAAGTTACCGTGATGCGGCCGGGATGATCGGACCTGGGCTAGGGAATACGTATCTTGAAACAGAGATTGTGCCGCTCGCCATGCTGCAGCGGCTGAAGAAGTACTTCACGATGACAAGTATTCATTCAGTAGACAAGCTGGTGCTGTCGGTCAGAGCGGTCAAATCGCCGTACGAGCTGGAATGGGTGGAACAAGCAGGAAAAAACCATTGTAAGCTGCTGCATGAACTTGTTCCGCCGCTGCTCAGGGAAGGTATGAGCGAGGCCAATTTTGTAGCGGAACTTTATGCCGCCATGATTAAGATTGGGCATCATGGTGTTAGCCGTTTTTCCATGTTTCAGACGGAAATGGTTGCCGGACAGATTGGTTTTGGCGAAAGCTCTCTTTACCCAACCAGCTTTGACGGCCCCGGTGGGGCCTATGGTATGTGTCCTGCCGTTCCTTTGTTAGGCAGCCGGGAAAGAAAGCTAAAAAAAGGGGATTTGGTTTTTGTCGATGTCGGTTTTGGCTGCAATGGCTATCATTCCGATAAAACCCAGGTCTATATTTTTGGAGCCAAGCCTGATGCCGATGTTGTGAAGGCGCATCGCGCCTGTATGGAAATTGAGCAGCGTCTGGCAGAAAAACTGATTCCAGGGGCGATACCGTCGGAAATCTATCAATCGGTAATGAGCACGCTCAGTGAAGACTTCAGACGGAACTTTATGGGGTATGGGGAACGGCAAGTTAAGTTTCTCGGGCACGGCGTTGGACTCCATGTCGATGAACTGCCTGTGATTACGAATGGTTTTCTAGCGGAACTCACTGAGAATATGGTCATCGCGCTCGAACCGAAAAAGGGTCTGCCCAACATTGGCATGGTGGGCGTGGAAGACACCTATGTGGTAAGTGCTGCCGGCGGCAGATGTCTCACGGGCGGAGGAACGGACATTATCGAGGTATAAATAAGAAGCAAGGATGTAAAATATGGAGAAATTACTTCAGGGCCTTATTCAATTTAAAGAAACGGATTTCCAGGAGCACAGGCAGCTTTTTGAAGAATTAGGGAATTCTCAAAGCCCGCATACGTTATTCATTGGCTGTTCGGACTCGAGACTGGTACCCAATTTAATCACCGGAACTTTACCCGGAGAACTGTTTGTTATCCGGAATATCGCCAACATTGTACCGCCTTACCGTAATATAGAAGAGTATTTGGCCACGACTTCTGCAATTGAATATGCCGTCAATATTCTTGGCATTCAGCATATCGTAGTCTGCGGCCATTCCAATTGCGGAGGGTGCAAATCGCTATATGCCTCGGAGAAAGAAATGCAATCGATTCCGCACACCCGAAAATGGCTGGAATTGGCAGGGAATGTTAAAGAAAAGATTACAGCAATGAATATTCCAGAATCGGAAATGGCGAAAAGGGAATGGATGACTGAACAAATCAACATTGTGGAGCAGCTCAAACATTTGTTATCATATCCGTTTATCAAGGAAAGAGTCCTGAATCAGACGCTGACAATCGAAGGCTGGTACTATATTATTGAAACGGGTGAGGTCTTCCGCTACAATCGGCATAATAGTGAATTTGAACTTGTGAATTAACTGCGAATCAAGACTTGGATATCGTTTGATCCAGGGAGTCAAAGATCGTATGATTTCCTGGATTTTAGTATAAAAATGACCGATAGTAGTACAATCTTCTAAATAAAGATATAATAGGAAATACTAAGAGCTGATATCAGATATATGAAATAAAGAGGAAATTTGGATGATTGAATATGGCAAAATGCAGGAACTAAAAGTCGTGAAAACATCTCAAAATTGGTATATCCTGAATGCAAAGAACGATACGCAAAATAGTGTATTATTACCGATAAGCCTGGCTCCAAAGGATATCAGAATAGGTGATAAAATCGAAGTATTTGTGTATAAGGATACGAAAGAAAGGATCATGGCCTCCATAAAAAAACCAAGGCTGGTACTTGGTGAAACGGCTGCTTTAACTGTCGTCGATACGACAGAATTTGGCGCTTTTTTAGACTGGGGTTTGGAGAAAGACTTATTGCTGCCGCTTAAAGAGCAAGTCAGTGAGGTCAAAAAAGGCGGAGCCTACCTGGTGGGATTAGCGCTCAATAACAGCCATCAATTATATGCCACAATGAAAATATATGATTTGCTCAAAATAAACTCTCCTTATAAAGAAAATGACAATGCCCATGGCACTGTCTATAACTTTAATCCTGAGTTTGGTGCGTTTGTCGCCGTGGATAATCAATATCACGGGATGATTCCAAATAAGGAATTGTGTGGCAGCATCGCGATCGGTGATAAGGTCGACATCCGAATCAAGAAGGTAAGACAGGATGGCAAGCTGGAATTAAGTTTAAGACAAGAGATCGCGCAGCAAATAGAGACGGATGCCCGGGTCATTTTAGAGAAGTTAAAAGCAAACGGCGGTGTGCTTAAGCTCAATGACAACAGTTCTCCTGAAAAAATCAAGTCGGAACTGCAAATGAGCAAATCCGCTTTCAAGCGGGCGTTAGGCAGGCTGCTCAAAGAAGGCGCAGTCCAAATCACGGACGATGCGATCCGGCTAATGTGGTAGATGAGGCAGGCAGATTTTCTATTTGCCAGTCAATTGGCTTCTTGCCAATCGAGACCAAAAATTGATTGGCTTTGGAAAACGGTCTGCTGCCGAAGAAACCGGCATGGGCAGACAGCGGACTGGGATGAACAGATTTGATGATACAATGCCTGGATGGATTGAGAATGCTCAGCTTAGACTGGGCATTTTTTCCCCAGAGGATAAAAACAACAGGGTCTTCCCGCTCATTTAAGAGCGCGATGATTTTATCGGTAAACTTGGACCAGCCTATGCTACTGTGGGAATTGGCCTGGCCGGACCGGACGGTCAGCGAAGCATTGAGCAGCAAGACGCCCTGGTCGGCCCATTTCTTTAAATAACCGTTGTTTGGAATATAACATCCCAAATCATCGTGCAGTTCCTTAAAGATATTCATCAGGGACGGCGGGGCCTGGACACCAGGCTGGACAGAAAAGCTTAAACCATGGGCTTGTTGAGGGCCATGATAGGGATCCTGGCCCAGAATGACCACTTTTACATCCTGATACGCCGTATAATGCAAGGCATTGTAGATGTCGAATTTATCCGGGAAGACGATCCGGGATCGGTATTCATCGATTAGAAATCTCCGAAGCTTCTGATAATATTCTTTATCGAATTCGGCATGAAGCAAATCATGCCAGTCATTTTTAAGAATCTGCATTCCTATCACCTCGCTACTTATTATAACATTTTTCTCTCGCAAAATTAATTTACAAAAGCTGGAGGCTAATCCGGGCAAACCAAGGTACCGTTGTTGTTATGGGATTTACGAATCGATCTACTAGATTAGGACTTTAATCTTCCTATCAAATGTGGGATACTAATAAATATGTGAATTTGTGCGAAAAGGCAGGAAAAAGAGAGCGTCATGGAATACAACTATGCAAAAAGAATCAGTCATTTAAAAGCCTCAGAAATCAGGGAAATACTAAAAGTCACGGAAAATCCGGAAATCATCTCCTTTGCAGGCGGACTCCCGGCACCGGAGCTGTTTCCACTCGACGAAATCAAGGAAGTCAGCAGGATCGTGCTGGAAGAAGAAGGGACGGAGGCTTTACAGTATACGACCACTGAAGGCTATCTTCCTTTGCGGAAATGGATTGCAGCACGCATGAATAACCGGCTGGGCACCAAATTTGAGCCGGATAATATCCTTTTGACCCACGGTTCACAACAGGCCCTGGATCTTTCCGGAAAGGTCTTTCTTGATGAAGGAGATGTCGTGCTGTGCGAAAGTCCGACGTATCTTGCTGCTATCAGTGCGTTCAAAGCTTATGGCTGCGAATTCAAAGAAGTGCCGACGGATGAGGATGGCATGATCCCTGCGGAACTGGACAGGATACTGGACAGTACGCCCAACGTCAAACTCATTTATGTGATTCCTGACTTTCAGAACCCGACAGGCAGAACCTGGACACTGCCCCGCAGGGAATACCTGGTTAAGGCAGCTATGAAACACCAGGTCATGATCATTGAAGATAATCCTTATGGTGAATTGCGTTTTGAGGATGAACCGCTTCCGTCCCTGCAGGCTTTTGACCACGAGGGCTGTGTTTTAAGCCTCGGAACGTTCTCCAAAATATTCTGCCCGGGTTACCGGATCGGCTGGGTTGCCGGTGATCAGAAGGTTGTTGAAAAATATGTCCTTGTAAAACAGGGAACGGATTTGCAGTGCAACACCCTGGCCCAGAGAGAAATTGCCAAATACCTTGAATTATATAATATCGATGAACATATTGAAAAAATTCGCAAAGTCTATAAAAGACGCCGCAATCTGACGATAAAATTGATGGAGGATCATTTCCCCGAGGGAGTCACCTTTACCAGACCCAAAGGAGGGCTCTTTGCCTGGATTGAGCTTCCGACGGATATCAATGCCAGGGATGTGCTGATCAAAAGCCTGGAACAGAACGTCGCGTTTGTACCCGGCGGTTCATTCTTCCCGAACGGCGGCAGGGAAAATACTTTCCGGATCAATTTTTCGAATATGCCTGACGATAAAATTGAAGAAGGACTGCAAAGCCTTGCCGGTGTCCTGCGCGAATTTGTCTGATGTGGATTTCATTCATTCTGAGGATTCACTTCTAATTTTTCTTTTAGTCTGCCGGTGCTAATGATTTTTGCTTTCACATTAATTTCAACTTGAGCGTTCACAAAAGCTTCCCGCCATTCCGATCCCAAAGCATGAAATGTTTTGGGATCTTTGTGATGCAGCTTTTCGGAGAAACCCAAAAAATCAGCCTTGTAGGTTTTGGCCTGGTTAACTGTTGCGGTGGCTACTTTTTTTAGTTTCTCACTAATGACAGGTTCTAATTGCTCAATATCTTCTTTAGTTAGCCTTAAACTGTTATTTTCATCGATTTCTCCTTTCGTCTGAATTGTAACATGATAAGATATTTCTTCGTTGGAGACAACTGGTTTTACTTTATACGTTGAACTGCTTAGAAAATAGTTAAACATGGTTCCGTCCTTCTGAACGGGGATGGAAATCGGGCCTTTGTTAATTTTTTGCGTCAGCAGCAGAAAACCAAGGGTTTGTTCCTGATCAAGCCAGCCCACCAAATGGCCAGCCTGAAAAACACCCAGGCCTTCAATAATGCTTCCTTCAGTTTTGGGATTATCTCCGGATTCTTTGTTATCCGATTCCAAGGGTATAATCTTAATTTGTGGTAAAACGGCATCACGGTCATTGCTTGTCAGCCAGGATACAAACTTATAGAAATACATACCATAAGATTTGCCGATGTTTGTGGCTTTTAAATCGATAAACTGGGATACCTCCGCAGAAAACAACTGGTTCATCGTGCCTCTCGTCTTAAGTATTTCCTTGGCTTCACCTTTGGCCACTAAAAAGATATCGCGTGGCCGGGTCTGCGGGAAGCGGGCACGATGTTCGACCATCTCAGGTGCCTTTTTTTTGGCGGCCTCTTCCCCAATAATCATGCCTGTAGCGTAACCATAAAAAGGGACGGTTGACAATTTTGCGGAATAATTTCTAATTGCATCCTGCATTGTTGGTCCCTGACCGGTAACAAGCTGTTCTGCATTGCCGCTCAAACTGGACTTCTTTCCTTCATCTTGTCCCTGACTGCCTTGCGGCTTCAGGATCAGCGTGGCCGCAGTCCAAACATCCTGACCGTTAATTTGGGTATAATCATAGCTGCTTAGCGTGACAAAAGCTAGCGTTTCAACCTCCTTGCTGCTCCAGCATCCTGAACATAATAATACAAGTAAGAGCAAAACGCTGAAGGTCCCTATGTATCTAAAACGGAGTTTTTTCAGTAGTTTTTTCAATGGTACGCCCCACTTTTTTCTTTTTGATGACAGTCAGCAGCAACAGCAGACCAGGGATCAGCAGCTCAAACGTTAAACCAATAAATGGCCATATATTCTTAAGAAAATGGCCGACATCAACAGGACTCTCAAATAATAAGTTTGGCAGAATAATATTTAGTAGAGCAAGCCCCAGGAGAACATACTTCTTGCTTTGGAGAGAAAACATCCGGACTAAGGTCATTGTCTCCAGGTAATACATGACGGCTACTTTGACGACGATACCGGATACCCAGATAAATATAACAAGGAATTCAAGCCTTTGAATTGTAATGAATTTGATATATTTAGCTAAATATAGAAAAGCAAAGTACATATCACCCGTATATTCCGGCCCAAAAACAGTAAGGGTGGCAACAGTAATGAAAGTCAGCAGGATACCGGCAGCGATAATTCCGAAAATGCCATTTTTTAAAATATCCTCTGCCTGGTTTACTTTTGGAAATAAAAATACGAGTATAACAATCTGGCCAAACCAGGCTATAGGAACAAGGGAAGCATCCACAACGGACAGGACGCCCTTATCCAGAAAAGGCTGCAGATTGCTCAGATCCATATCTCTGACGGCTAACGCCAGCAAGATCGCCAGAGACAGTATAAACAAAGGCAGAATAAACTGGTTGACCCGCACAATCACTTCGATTCCTTTAACAACCGCATAGGCAGCCACAATCATCAAACCCGTTTGAAAAACATAAGGCGGAGTTTCGGGCATAAGGTTCATATTCAAAAAATCAGTAAATTCTCTTAATACCGTAATACTTATGATCAAAAAGAATAATACATAGCAGAAAGTCAGGACCTTCCCGAGGGTTTTGCCGAGCAGGATTTCGGCATATTCGGGCAGCGTCAGCTTCGGAAACCGCTTTCCCAGATAATAAATCAGCATGAGGTTAACGATCCCGACAGCAAGCGCAATCAGGACGGAAAGCCAGGCTGATTCTGCGGCTTTTTCCGCTGTTATGCCGGGGATTAACAGGAGCGCAGTGGATATGACAATCATAAACATCAAAGAAGCAAGTTGGACACCGGATATCTTTTCTGAATTTATGACCTTTTCCTCCTATCCATTGGTTTCGACGGACCCTGGTTGTCTTTCTGCCGGATAGGATCCACCG
Source organism: Dehalobacter sp. TeCB1 (assembly GCF_001707455.1). Lineage (NCBI taxonomy): Bacteria > Bacillati > Bacillota > Clostridia > Eubacteriales > Desulfitobacteriaceae > Dehalobacter > Dehalobacter sp. TeCB1. The sequence continues at coordinate 41,524 of NZ_MCHF01000023.1, forward strand.
TACGGAACGACTTTGGCCGTTTGGACATAGCCCACCATGGAGCCCTGACTAGGATATCCTTGATTTCGCCAAGGCTTAAAGGAGCAAACGGAATCAAATAGGGGACACCGAAAGAACGTAGGCTGCAGAGATGGATCAGGATGATCATCAGGCCGAACATGATACCGACTCCTCCCAGAATGCTGGCCAGTAAAATCAACATAAACCGCAGTATCCTGAGCGCATAGCCGGCATCATAATTTGGAATCGAAAAAGACGCGATTGCCGTGGTCGCTACGACAATAACGGAGATTGGGGAGACCAGGCCTGCATTGACAGCTGCCTGGCCGATAACTAGACCGCCGACAGTGCTGATAGCCTGACCGATAGTTTTCGGCAGCCGGATACCGGCTTCCCGCAAAAGTTCAAATGTAAACTCGATGACAAGGATCTCCAAAGCAATTGGCAACGGTAAACCCTGCCTCGTTCCTGCCACAGAACTGACGAGATGCGTCGGCAACAATTCCTGGTGAAAAGAGAAAACGGCAACGGTGACTGACGGCAGCAACAAGGCCAAATTTAAGGCAATCAAGCGCAGAATCCTTGTAAACGTCGCAAATACTGAACCGTGATAATAATCCTCGGCTGCCTGCAGCATGGTTACAAATGTCGCCGGAATGAGCAGTGGCATCGGAGAATTATCTACCAGAATCGCGATTCTGCCTTCCAACAGCGAAGCAGTGACCTTATCAGGCCTTTCCGTGTATTGTACCAGCGGAAACAGGGAATATTGCTCATCCATAATCAGTTCTTCGATGTAACTGCCTTCCAGGATACTGTCCGTTTTGATTCTGCCAATCCGCTGCTTCACTTCCTGCAGCAGTTGTTCATTCACGATCCCCTGAATATAGCAGATTGCAATTTTTGTATGGGTCAGCTCACCAACTTCTAAAGTTTCCAGCTTAAGTCTGCTGGTTTTTAAACGTCTTCTGATGAGGCTCATGTTTGTATCAATGGACTCAATGAACCCATCCTTTGGCCCGCGCACACCTGGTTCGGTATCAGACTCAACAATGGACCTATTTTCGCCGCCTCGTACCCCGGCAGCCAGGGCTGAAGACGAACCGTCGATGATCAGAACCGCATTGCCTGCAAACACTTTTCGTTCGACTTCATCCAGATTAGAAACCATGCTGGTTTCGGTAAGATTCAGCAGGCTGTCCTGAATGATCTGCAGCAGGTTTGCGTTGCCGCCCTTTGTCAATTGCTGCAGTTTGCGCGTCTCTTCCAACAGGGTTTTCAGTATAGAATCACTGATCACTTGATTATCCGTGATAGTTGTGGCATAGATAATGAAAGCCCTTACCGGTTCTTCCAAATTAATTTGAAATGGATGGAACTGGACATCCGAACAATTGGCAAAAAGCTGCTGCAGTTTTTTTATGTTATCCTCATAATTTCTGGACAACGGCTGTTTTTTGGGAGGCTCAGGGGCAGCGGTGGGTTCAGGTGCTTTATTTGTCCAGCTTTTTAAGGTTCTTGTCAGTCGATTGATAAACATCTTTTGTTGGCCTCATCCTATCTAAAAAGGTATAGAGTATTATTTCCCAATTAAGGAAAATTTATGAACACCTCTAAAAGGAATTTTATTCATTCGGAGGATTCACTTCTAGTTTTTCTTTCAGTCTGCCGGTGCTAATGATTTTTGCTTTCACATTAATTTCTACTTGAGAGTTTACAAAAGCTTCCCGCCATCCCGATCCCAAAGCATGAAATGTTTTGGGATCTTTTTGATGCAGCTTTTCGGAGAACCCCAAAAAATCAGCCTTGTAGGTTTTGGCCTGGTTAACTGTTGCAGTGGCTATTTTTTTTACTTTTTCACTAGCAACAGATTCTAATTGTTCAATATCTTCTTTAGTTAGCCTTAAACTGTTATTTTCATCAATTTCTCCTTTCGTCTGAATTGTAACGTGGTAAGATATCTCTCCGTTGGTAACGACTGGTTTTATTTTATACGTTGAACTGCTTAGAAAATAGTTAAACATGGTTCCGTCCTTCTGAACGGGGATGGAAATCGGGCCTTTGTTTATTTTTTGCGTCAGCAGCAGAAAACCAAGCGTTTGTTCCTCATCAAGCCAGCCCACCAAATGGCCAGACTGAAAAACACCCAGGCCTTCGATAATGCTTCCTTCAGTTTTGGGATTAGCTTCGGATTCTTTGTTATCCGATTCCAAGGGCATAATCTTAATTTGTGGTAAAACGGCATCACGGTCAGTGCTTGTCAGCCAGGATACAAACTTATAGAAATACATACCGTAAGATTTGCCGGTGTTTGTGGCTTTTAAATCGATAAACTGGGATGTCTCCTCAGAAAACAACTGGTTCATTGTGCCTCCCGTCTTAAGTATTTCCTTGGCTTCACCTTTGGCCACCAAAATAATATCGCGTGGCCTGGTCTGCGGGAAGCGGGCATAATGTTCGATAATTTCAGGTGCCTTTTCTTTGGCAGCCTCCTCCCCAAGAATAAAGCCTGTAGCGTAACCATAAAAAGGGACAGTTGATAATTTTGCGGAATAATTTCTAATTGCAGCCTGCATTGTTGGTCCCTGACCGGTGATAAGCTGTTCCGTATTGACTTTCGGACCTGACTCTTTTCCTTGATTCTGTCCCTGACTGCCTTGTGTTCCCAGGACTAGCGTGGCCGCAGTCCAAACATCCTGACCGTTGATTTGGGTATAATCAAAGCTGCTTAGCGTGACAAATGCTAGCGTTTCGACTTCCTTGCTGCTCCAGCATCCTGAACATAATAATAAAAGTGAGAGCAAAACGCTGAGGGTCCCTATGTATTTAAAACGGAGTTTTTTCAGTAGTTTATTCAGTGGTAACGCCTCACTTTTTTCTTCTTGATGAACGTTATAAGTCTATTATTTTCCGGCGCAAGATACTTTATGAACTTTTCTAAAGTGCTTGACAAGTTATTGGGTCAATCCTATAATTTATTGAGGCTACCTAACGTTAGGTAGGCATTTTGTTTTTTGGAGGAACACGACGGTGGAAACGAAGCAAAAGCTGATGGACTCGGCTTTCAGACTGTTTGCAGACAAAGGGACAGAGTTTTCCCTAACCGAAGTTGCCAGTGAAGTTGGCATCCAAAAAGCATCAATCTATGCCCACTTTTCCAGTAAAGAAGATTTATTGTATGCGGTCATCAATCGGGAAATTAACCAGTACTTTCTCGAGATCAACGAGCATTGTGATGATCTGAAAAGCATGTTCGTTATGATTTTCGATTACTATGACAAGTCGCTGACCAAACTGTATTTCTGGAAGAGGCTGTTGCTTTTTCCACCTAAAGCTTTCGCTGAAACGCTGATTGCAAAAATCCACTGCTTATCAGAAGAGCGGTTCCAGATGGTTAAAGATATTATTCAAACCAATATGGATAAAGGGGTCATCCGGTGCCAAGACCCCGAATCCGTGGCAATATCCTATACGGCCATGACGCACGGGCTGCTGTCAAGCATCCTCATTTATCAACCTGAAGATGTGACTGTCCATTTTGAGGAGATTTGGGAGAATTTCTGGCGGGGGATCTGTTCAAATGGTTAAACGTTGATTTCATATATGGAGGACGAATGTTTCATGGAGCTTTTACTGCATCATTTATATCTAGTCTCAATATTTGGCTATCTGCTCGGAGCTGTTATTTCCCTTGGATATCTCTTCGTCAAAAAACAAAATACCGGCAATGTAATTGTCAATGCGCTATGTATCTTGGCTTCCGCAGCCGCAGCGGCAGCTTCAGTCGGAAAGATTTTCTCGGGCGTTGGAACGCTGAACATTTTTTCGCTACAATCCGCGATTCCGTTCATTACCCTAAATATCAGTATTGACAATCTTTCTGCTTTCTTTGTGCTGGCACTGTCGATCCTGGTCTTTTGTGTTTCGATCTACTCGATCGGCTATATTTCCCATTACAACGGGAAAAGGAACATCGGCCTGTTTAACTTTCTATATGTAATGTTTATTATTTCAATGTTTTTTGTACTAACCTCGGCCAATGCCGTATTTTTCTATATCTCCTGGGAAGCAATGTCTTTGCTGTCTTATTTCCTGGTGGTATTTGAATCGGAAAAAGAAGAAAATCAGCAAGCCGGAACGTTATATATTGTAATGACCCATCTGGCAACGGCTTGTCTTTTAATTGGATTTATGATCATGTATCACTACACACATTCTTTCGACCTGACGATAGCTCAAAATGGCGCAGCGATCCCTGAAATGGCCAGAAACATTGCCTTCATCTTATTTTTGGTTGGCTTTGGCACAAAAGCAGGCGTTATCCCGCTGCATATCTGGCTGCCTTACGCTCACCCGGCTGCCCCGAGCAATGTCTCGGCTCTGATGTCGGGAATCATGATCAAGACGGCCATCTACGGACTGATCCGTTTTGTGCTTTGCTATTTAGGGGTGCAGAATACCTGGTGGGGAATTGTCATTCTTGTTCTGGGCATGCTGTCAGCTGTACTTGGGGTTGCCTATGCTTTGATGGAACATAATATTAAAAGACTGCTGGCCTTTCATAGCGTAGAAAATATCGGGATTATCCTGATTGGCTTAGGGGTCTCGTATATCGCCTTTGCCCAAAACCATTTGCTCATCGGCGGCCTGGCCTTAACAGCAGCGCTGCTGCATACGTTCAACCATACTCTGTTTAAAGGGGGGCTGTTTCTCGGAGCCGGAGCAATTCAATATGCTGTACATACCAAAGATATCGAAAAACTTGGCGGGCTTCTGAAAAAGATGCCCGTTACCGGTTTCATGATCCTATGCTTTTCTTTGGCCATATCGGCCATTGTACCGTTTAATGGCTTTATCAGTGAATGGCTGACATATCAGTCCTTATTTGCCAATATACTGCCCGGACAGTTCGGCTTAAACTTCTTTTCGGCGGTCGCCGTGGCAGCGCTGGCTTTGACCGGAGCTTTGGCTGCAGCCTGTTTTGTGAAGCTGTTCGGGATATCCTTTCTAGGCCTTCCGCGAAGCGAACAAGCGGCGAATGCGCAGGAAGTTCCCAAAACCATGAATATCGGGATGGGCCTTCTTGCGTTGATCTGTCTCGGGATCGGACTTTTTCCGTTAACGATCTTAAAGCTCTTGGATCCGGTCGTTGGCAGTCTCGGCGGCGGCTCAGTCTTCAGTCAGCTTCAGGGAGGCTTTATGCTGGTTTATTATCCGCTGACGGTTTCCCCGGGCATTATATCTCCGATGGCCCTGGTCCTGGCTTTGGCCGGAATCATCCTGTTTACGCTTCTGGTCATCCGGATCGTTGGCGGTAAATATATCGAACAAAAATACGGAACGTGGGACTGCGGCTTTGAAGCGCTGAATGCACGCATGCAGTACAGCGCGACCGGTTTTTCCAAACCGATCAAGATTGTTTTCAGGATCCTGTTCAGACCAACCAGGAAAATTACGACAGAGGGAGACTCCTTCTATTATCCGGAGTCAATCGAATATGCGACGACGGTCGCCTCGATATTTGAAGATTACCTCTATCATCCTGTCATCAAAAGACTTCAAAAGTTTTCCCAAAGAACAAAGTATAAAATTCAAACCGGCAGCATCCATAGTTATTTGATCTATATATTTGCGGCAGTTCTCTTACTGATGCTCTATAACCGTTTGGCTTAAACAATTTGACTGAGGGATTTGCATTCGAGGCAGAAGTTTAATGAAAGACTGTACACCGGGAAGGATAGGAAATGAAGCAATGAACAGCATCACCTATATTTTAATTCAACTGATTGTTACTCTTTTGGCTGCACCGTTTGTGAGCGGCCTGATCAAAAAGGTCAAAGCTTTGACCCAAAAGCGCAAAGGTGCGCCTGTCTTGCAGATGTATTTTGATCTTTATAAACTGCTGCAAAAGACCTCTGTCGTTTCAGAGGTATCTTCGTGGATTTATAAGGTAGCTCCGTATATCGTTTTTGCGACAGCTCTGACTGCCGCGCTACTGATTCCTGTGTCAACCAAGATTGTACCGGTGCTGATTCCGGGTGATTTTATTATGCTCGTTTCCATCCTGGCACTCGGCAGGTTTTTTATGATGGCTGCAGCCCTGGATACGGGGAGTACCTTCGGTGGGATGGGAAGCAGCAGGGAGGCCATGATTTCTTCACTGATTGAACCATCCATCCTTGTGACCCTGTTTACGGTAGGCCTCCTTTCCGGGTCCACTTCACTGCCTCGCATTATGCAGACCGTACAGGTTACAGGGTTTCCTTTGGCTCATCCGGTTTATATGATGGTGGGGCTGGCGCTGCTGATCGTTATCATTGCGGAGACATCCAGAATTCCGGTCGATGATCCGTCCACCCATCTGGAATTAACGATGGTGCATGAGGCGATGATCCTGGAGTATTCAGGCCGGCACCTGGCTTTACTGGAATACGGTGCAGCCGTGAAACAGTTGGTTTTTATCACCCTGTTTGTGAATATCTTCATTCCGCATGACCAGCTGATTCCGTTTATGGGCTTCGGCGCTGTTATTTTGTCACTTCTGCTTTATTTGCTCAAAGTGGCCCTTATGGCGCTGGTCATCGCGTTGATTGAAGTCAATACAGTTAAGTTTAAGCTTTTCAGTATCCCGAATCTGGCTGCCTTATCTTTTATTCTCGCTTTTCTGGGAATTTTGCAATTCTTTATCCTGGGAGGTTATCATGTCTGAAAATCTTTTGGAAACCTTATCTGTGCTGATTTTACTTTCTTCTTTTGTGCTTATGGCCAATAAGCGAATCAGTTCCTATATCAAGTCTTTCCGTATTCAGTCCATGCTGATTGCTCTGGCTGCCGGGGTCATGGGAGTCAGAAGCCTGTCGGACGAAGGACGCTGGGATATTTTGATTGTCTGTATCCTGATTGTTGTTCTGAAAGTCATCTACATTCCAGGTCTTCTGAACAGGACATATGCCTCTGTAAGGTACAAAGTTGAAAAAGACTTTATCTTAAATATTCCAATTCTGGTTCTGGTCTGTTGCGGACTGGTTGTTTTTTCTTACTTCACGCTGGCAACGATTGACGGCAGCAGCCAGGGGATGTCCAATATGCAGCTCGTCAACTCGGTTTCCGTGATCTGGATCGGCCTTTTCTTTATGATCAGCCGTAAAAAAGCGCTTGGACAAATCATTGGCTTTCTGGTCATTGAAAACGGTCTGTATATCACGGCCATGCTCGCAACGCAGGGAATGCCTTTCATTGTGGACCTTGGGATATTCATTGACCTGGTGACCTTCGTTCTGATCATGGGTATGCTGACGTTTCGAATTAATGACCAATTCGACTCCATTGATACGGATCAACTCAATAATCTGAAAGGATAAGATACAACGATATGGGCTTTTTACTTCTGGTCATTCCAATCATTGCCTTACTGCTGCTCTTTATACTTAAACCGAAGCGGCTGCTGCACCTCGTCAGCGTCTCATCTGCTGTGCTGCTGCTGATCATCGCAGCTGTCCTGACCTATAAAGTCATACTGTATGGAGCGATTGCTTATTCTTCGCTGGGCGGATTTTTCTATCTCGATGCCCTGAGCATGATGATTCTGGATATTGTCCTGATGATAGGTTTGATGGCGGCCATCTTTTCGATCGGTTATCTTGAGGAAGAAGTCAAACAGGGTAAGCTGCCGGCCAAAAAAATCCGGCTGTACTATATGCTGATGGTGACCTTTATTTTTACGATGGTACTGGCGCTGACAGTCAAAAACATGGGTCTGATGTGGATTGCGATTGAAGCGACAACGCTGGCCTCGGCCTTTTTAGTCGGCTTTTATAACAATCGTTATGCGCTGGAAGCTGCCTGGAAGTATGTGATTATCTGTTCTGTCGGTATTGCAGTTGCCCTACTCGGCATCATTTTACTACACCTTTCTTCGGCCGGAATATTGGAGAACGGCTCATTTTTGGACTGGACTGCGCTGTACGCCAACGCGGCATCCTTAAAAAGTTCCGTTCTGCGCCTGGCGTTTATCTTTATTTTGGTCGGATTCGGGACGAAAGCCGGCCTTGCTCCGATGCATACCTGGCTGCCTGATGCGCATAGTCAGGCCCCTTCTCCGATTAGTGCCATGCTGTCCGGTGTTCTTTTGAACAGCGCGATGTATGGCATTATCCGGACGACGGCCATTGTGAATCACAATCAGGGGAGCAGTAGCTTTACCGGGAGGCTCCTCATCGGGATCGGGATTTTATCGATTGCTACCGCGGCTGTATTTATTCTGACGCAGAAGGATTATAAACGGCTTCTGGCTTATTCCAGTATTGAACATATGGGAATTATCGCTGTTGCTATCGGGATCTTTACACCGCTGTCTATTTTTGGCGGGTTGCTGCATATGATCAATCACTCGCTGACCAAATCCATGCTGTTTTTATCTGCCGGTAATATCATGCAGAAATATGACACCAAACAGATTTTCAAGATCAAAGGGATTTTGAAAACGCTGCCTATTTCCGGAACGGTCTTTCTGCTAGGTCTGTTTGCAATTGCCGGAACACCACCCTTCAGCGTATTTGCGAGTGAGTTCAGCATTACCGCCGCAATCTTCAACCAATTAAACCTCTGGGTCGGAATTGTGTTCATTCTGCTTCTGGCGGCTGTCTTTGCCGGAATCGCTGTGACGCTGTTTAAAATGTTTTATGGTCAGCCGGACAGTACGGAGGCTGCTGATCCTAGGACAGGAGAAATCAACATTCCCGGAACAGTCTGCCTGGTTGTTTTACTGACAGCCGTTGCAGCCGGCGGGATCTATCTGCCGGAAACAGTCCGGGAGCTGATCATTCAGGCCCAGAGCATTGTCCTGGGTACAATCTAAGGAAGGGATTCGTAAATCCTGTTAGAACAAAATGGTTTAAAGATAGCAACATTGTGACCCCCAGACCTAATTTTGGCTAATCAAGCTTGGATGAATTATTTGAGCAGGGAATTTGAGAACGTTGTACTAGTCAATGAAATATTGCTGAAAATAGAGGTAGAGATGATGAAGGCATCTGAATTAAAACAAATAATCGCAGAAAAGTTCTTCGTTGCAGAGTTGGCCGATATTGGCGGGAGAAACAGGAAGGGCCGGGAGCATGAGCTTTACCTAAAAATAGCTTCGGAAAGTATTCCTGGAATATGCGCTTACTTAAATAAAGAACTGGGTTATCCGCTCGTTCTGATGTTTGCCAATGATGAGCAAAGCCAGAATTCTTGCTTCGGCGTTTATTACGTTTTTGCGGACAGACAGGATACGTTGCTTCCGGTGATAAAAACGTTGGTCAGTCCTGACAAAATGGAAATACCGTCAATCAGTCATGTCATCCAGGCTGCGGCAACGTATGAGCGTGAAATTAAGGATCTATTCGGAATCATCCCAATAGGCCATCCGGATGCCAAAAGACTGGTTTTTCATAGCAACTGGCCGAACGGGGTTTATCCACTGCACAAAGCTTTTCCAGCAGGGTACAGACCACAGCGGGCTGCAGAAGAAATCAGCTTTCGCAAAGTTGAAGGGGAAGGGGTCTATGAAATTCCGGTCGGACCTGTCCATGCCGGAATCATTGAACCGGGCCATTTCCGTTTCAGTGTGGCCGGAGAACCGATCATTAATCTTGAAGCGCAATTGTACTTTGTCCATAAAGGAATAGAGAAACTGGCCGAACAGCAAAGCATTGAGAAATGCCTGTATATTTCAGAACGGATTTCCGGAGATGAGACCTTTGCAAATTCCCTGGCGTACTGTCAAGCCATCGAAAAAATTGCCGGAATCGAGGCTCCGATCAGGGCAGCCTACACCCGGGTCATTTTTGCCGAGCTGGAGAGACTGACCAGCCATTTGGGCGATCTCGGCGGTGTTTGTCTTGACGCTGCTTATGGGTTTGCAACGTTCCAGTTTCGGATGATCAGAGGCTGGGCCTACGCCTTAGCTGATGAACTGTGCGGCATGCGTTTCCTGCGAAGTGTCAATAAGCCGGGCGGGATTAGAAAAGACTTTGTGGCAGGAAAGGAAACCAGTCTGATTGGCCAGCTGAATAAAATCCGCCGCGAGCTTGAGGAAACTGTCGAGATTATCAAAGCCAACAGCTTGTTTATTGACAGGATTGAAAATACCGGTATCCTTACGCTGGAAATTGCGGCCGATCTAAACGCGGTCGGCCCAGGTGGCCGGGCTTCAGGACTGCGCTATGATGTCCGGAAATCTTTCCCGTACGCAGCTTATCCGCAGCTCAATTTTAATATCCCGAAACATTACAACGGCGATATCAACTGCCGGCTGAATACCAAAATTGAGGAATGCTTTGAATCCATTAACCTGATGATCCAAGCGATCAATCAAATGCCTTCAGGGAAAGTACTGGAACTTGTTGAGGCTGTTGAACCGTATCGCTTTGCTTTCGGCTTGACCGAAGCCCCGCGCGGCGAGAACATCCACTGGCTGATGACAGGCGAGAACAATACTGTGTACCGCTATAAAATACGGACGCCGTCTTTCTGCAACTGGCCGGCCCTCTGTCATGCCGTCAAAGGCAATATTGTGCCGGACTTTCCGCTGATCAATAAAAGCTTTAACCTTTCCTACGCAGGGAACGATCTCTAAAGCAAGCGGCGTACTATGTATGAGTACCACGTTCTTAAATTACCTATACAGATTCTTGGCACATCCTCTATTATATATATCAAAAACCATTATCTAGGGCAGGTCTGAGGGCCACAATACCACTTTCCGGCCTTTTGTGCCATCCATGGCACAAAAGGCCGAAAGCGGTATTGTGGCATGCAGACATACCCCAGATAACAAAATATACGGTACGAGCAAGGAAGACGAAAAATGTTTAAGACGCTAAAAAAGATCATTCAATATCCAAGGCTTACCCAGGAATATCCCAAAGTACCCGCCAGTGGAGGTCCGTTCCTGGGGCAGACCGAAATCAATCCTGAAAAGTGCAATTTTTGCGGGGAATGTGTCCTGCGCTGTCCATCTCAGGCAATCGTGATGGCTAAGGAAGCAGGAATCATTGGGATTAACTATGACGCGTGCATCTTCTGTGTGCTGTGTGAAGAAGTCTGTCCGACAGGCGCAGTAACGACCACCAATCAATTTGAGCTGGCTGAAAAGGATAAAGCAATGCTCCACGTGGATAAAACAGTGGCTGTCAAAAATCAAACGCTGATTATTGATGAAAACAACCTGCCTGACACCTCCTACAAAGCGGTCTGCATGGACCTGGAAGCAAAGATTAAAAAAATGTTCGGCCGGAGCCTGCAGATCAGAGAGGTGGATTCTGGCTCCTGCAACGGCTGTGATTATGAAATAAATGCGCTGAACAATCCTGTCAACGATATTGAAAGGCTCGGGATCAGTTTTGTGGCGTCGCCAAGACATGCCGATATGCTTTTGGTGACTGGCACCGCGACGAGAAATATGCAGCTGGCGCTGGTGAAGACGTATCATGCAGCACCTGATCCAAAACTGGTCGTAGCAGTAGGTGCCTGCGCCTGCAGCGGCGGCATTTTCAAGGATTCCTATGCCACCAGCAACGGCATAGATTCACTTGTACCGGTGGATGTCTATATCCCTGGCTGCCCACCGAGGCCTCAGGCCATCATTTACGGCATCTTGAAAGCGCTGGACCGGATGAAGTAAAGTTAGAGTTGACAAGGTACCAGTTGACTTTTTCCGGACGTGTATGATAATGGATAGTAAGCAGATAAAAATCCTAAATAGAAGTATTTTAGGATTTTTTTTGTGCTATATTATTTTGATGATTGTTCAGCTTGATAAATTGAGAATGTATAAGAATAAAAAACGTGTAAAGGATGGATCTTCTTGTCTATTGTTCGAGCTGCAGCGCTTCAGTTACAAGTATCTCCAGACAAAATGGAGAACTTCAACCGTCTCCAACAACATTTGGACAGCCTGGCTAAAGGGAATGTCGATCTGGTCATTTTTCCGGAAATGTTTAACTGTCCGTATCAGACGTCTTTATTTCCTGATTATGCAGAGGAAGAGGGCGGGGCATGCTGGCAGAAGCTTTCATCTCTGGCGGCACAGTATAAAATGTACCTCGTTGCAGGTTCGATGCCGGAAAGAGATCCGGAGAACAAGATATATAATACATCGTACGTGTTTGACCGCCAAGGCCGGCAAATAGGCAAACACCGCAAAGTTCACCTCTTTGATATCGAGATTGAGGGCGGACAGCAATTTCGGGAATCGGATACCTTAAGCCCTGGAAACAAGGCCACTGTATTTGACACGGAATTCGGAACGATTGGAGTCTGTATTTGCTATGACTTACGCTTTCCGGAACTGGCGAGGCTTATGGTTGATCAGGGTGCGAAGATCATTATTGTGCCGGGAGCCTTTAATATGACGACCGGTCCGGCCCACTGGGAGATCCTTTTCCGTACCCGGTCAGTGGATAATCAGGTTTTTACGGTGGGCGCTGCTCCAGCCCGTGATCCGGAAGCCAGATATACGTCCTGGGGGCACACGATCATGGTCGGACCATGGGGGAATGTCTTGCAGCAAATGGATGAACGGGAAGGTTTTATTATGCAGGATCTGGACCTGGCTGAAGTTACAAAAGTACGCCGTGAATTGCCGCTTCTTGCCCAGAGAAGGTCGGACCTGTATTAACTGACTTCAAAATGTCATCACGTAACGCGGAGATTATGACAAGGTAAGGCAGGGAGTTTTCGATGCAGAAACAAAAGTTTGCAGTATTCCAGGCACTCCTGGCAGCCGCACTTTTCGGGATAAGCACGCCATTGTCCAAATTGCTATTGTCCCATTTATCACCGATCATGATGGCTGCGCTTCTCTATCTGGGTGCAGGGAGCGGCATGTTGGTGCTGCGATTGATAATTAAAGTAAATAAGCCGTTATCTAAAGAAGCAGGTATTGCCAGGAAGGATCTGCCCTTTACAATTGGAATGGTTCTTTTGGATATGAGTGCGCCTATCCTGCTCCTGGTCGGATTGACTACGACTGCGGCTGCTAATGTATCTCTATTGAGCAATTTTGAAATCGCGGCGACGGCATTTCTTGCCTTGTGGCTCTTTAAGGAGACAATCGGGCCAAGGCTCTGGACGGCAATCATTCTCATTACTGCTTCCAGCATACTCTTATCACTAAAAGATCTTCAAGGACTGTCATTCTCCGCAGGCTCAATATTTGTATTACTGGCCTGTCTCTGCTGGGGATTAGAGAATAATTTTACGAAAATGCTTTCGCTGAAAGATCCTATGCAGATTGTCGTCATTAAAGGATTGGGATCTGGAGCTGGCTCCTTGCTTATTGCCTTTGTCACCAAACAAATGACAGCCGATTACAGCTATATTCTTTTTACGCTGATACTGGGATTCTTTGCTTATGGCCTCAGTATCCTTTTCTATGTCAGAGCCCAGAGAGACCTCGGGGCGGCTAGAACAAGCGCCTATTATGCTGTTGCACCGTTTATTGGCGTTGGCTTATCTTTTATTGTCGCCAAAGAACCCATAACAAGTAATTTTATCATTGCAGCCATTCTAATGATATTCGGGGCCTATTATGCGGCTAGGGAGAAACATGACCATCAACATCGTCATGAAGCGTTGTGTCATGACCATCGCCATCATCATGGTGACGGCCATCATAGCCATGTTCACGCTGATTTTACGACAGGGGAGCACAGTCATCCGCACGAACATGAAACCATACAACATGCGCATCATCATGCACCGGATATGCATCACAAGCATTAGGCATTAGACCTGATTTGATATTAAAACTCTTTATAAATGGGATAGCACTTTACAAATACAGTAACATATGTTATTAATAACATATGTTACTGTATTTTTTAAAATGGAAGTGAAGACGAACAAATGATGTCCATGATGATGTCCATTAATTATGCGATTCTGGGAATTCTCAGTACGCAGTCTCTGACGGGGTATGATCTGAAAAAAATTATTCAGGATTCATCGTTTATGTATTGGTCCGGCAATAACAATCAGATCTATAAAGCCTTGGTTGAACTACTGAACCTGGGTTTTGTGACCAATGAAATCCAGATGCAGGAAAGTTCACCTGCCAAAAAAATCTATACGATCACGGCAGAGGGGATCGTAGAATTGAAAAAATGGGTGCTTTCAACGCCGGAAATCGCGGAAATCAAAAAAACATTTCTGATACAGCTTGCCTGGTCGGATCTCCTGAATGATGAGGAATTGAAAAATTTGTTGTTGGCATATGAAGAGCAAATAAAAATGCAGATCATCCTGGAAAAAGAGAAAAGCCGCAGAGGCAGGTTTTCACCAGCCAGAAGCAGAAGGGAACTTACTATGTGGGGGATGATTCAAGAGAATATCATTTCATCCTATGAAAGTGAACTGAGCTGGCTGGAAACGGTCCGGAATAAGCTCGGCAGCGATTTCCAGCAATGAATACACGACAAGAAGAAAATGGCAGATGAATATCGAATGGAGGGAAAGCTATGAAAAACAGAATGGCCTTCCGTACTCCGGAAGGGAAAAAAGAAGTTCTCAGGATATATGATGCTTTATTGGAACAATGGTCAACGCAATATGAGATGATCCATCTGACTACCCGGTATGGCAAAACGTTTGTTTTAGCAGGAGGCGATCCGAACGCGCCGCCGCTGATTCTTCTCCATGGCAGCGGGATGAATTCCGTGATGTGGCTGGGTGATATGCCGACCTATACGAAGCATTTTCGCGGCCGTCGATATTCCAGGGGAACCTGGGAAAAGTGCCGAAGAACAGCTGCCTTTCGACAGTTCTGCTTATGCGGAGTGGCTTGATGATGTCTTTGGAGCGTTAGCGATCAATAAAGCAAGTATAATCGGGATTTCTTTAGGTGCCTGGCTCGCGATCAAGTATGCTGTTTTCCGGCCGGAAAAAGTAGAAAAGCTTGTTTTGCTTTGCCCATCCGGCGTCGGACCGCAAAAGGGTTCTTTCCTTTTTACAGCGATGTTCTATATGTGTTTTGGAGATCGCGGACTAAAAAAACTTTTCTATAAAGTGAATGGTAATCAGCCTATCCCCGATATCGTGCTGGATTATCAATTGCTGATTGGCAAGAGTTTCAACTTTCGCCGTGAAATGATACCCATTTTTCCCGATCAGGAACTGAAGTCCTTGACGATGCCGGTAGTTTTATTTGTCGGCGGCAAAGATATCATGCTTCATTCGGCGAAGACTGCTCGGCGGATGGAAACATTGGTTCCGCAGGGTAAGATCAATATTCTACCCGAGGCAGGCCATACACTTACCAATCTAACCACGGAAATCTATGATTTTTTAATTCAGGAATAATGTTATTAGAAATTTTAGGTGCGATATGATATCTTTAACATTGGCTGCCTTTGCAAGGAGTTATTTTACCGCGAGAATGCGAAACTATTTTTAGCCAGTGTGAGGTGCTTCATTTGATTCTATTATCGGCAGAAAAGATTACGAAAAGTTATAGTGAGAAAAAACTCTTAAAAGATATGTCTCTATTCATAAATGAGGGAGATAAAATCGGTGTGATCGGGACTAATGGCACCGGGAAATCAACTTTTTTAAAGATCATCGCCGAGATTGAAACGCCGGATGCCGGTACGGTGACGATGGCTTCCGGCGTCAGGATCAGTTATCTTCCGCAAAACCCCATATTCGGTGAACATCTGACGGTTTTGGAACAGGTGTTTCTGGGAGCCTCATCCGAAGACCAGGACTTGATGGAATATGAAGCAAAGTCGATTTTAACCAGGCTGGGCATTACGGATTTTTCAATGGATGTCAGCTTTTTGTCTGGCGGAGAAAAGAAACGCGTTGCGATTGCGCGTGCTCTGGTCAAACCGAGCGAAATTTTGATTCTGGATGAACCGACCAACCATTTGGACAATGAGATGGTCCTCTGGCTGGAAAATTATCTGCGCAAATACAGCGGAGCGATTGTTATGATCACGCACGACCGCTATTTCCTCGATCGGGTGACCAACCGGATGATTGAGATCAGCCGGGGAAACCTCTATAGCTATCCGGCGAATTATACCAAGTATTTGGAGCTGAAAGCTCAGCGCGAAGAAATGGAAATCAGCACGGAAAGAAAAACCAGCAGCCTCTACAAAACGGAGCTGGAGTGGATCAGCCGCGGCGCCAGAGCCAGAGGGACGAAAAGCAAAGAACGGATTGAACGATTTAAGCAATTAAGTGAGAGAGAAAGACCAACAGCCGGGGAGAAGCTGAACCTCAGCTCGGTGGCATCACGCCTTGGTAAAAAGACCATTGAAATGAACCATATCGCAAAATCCTATACCGGAAAAATGCTGATCCGGGATTTTGACCATATCATTCTGCGTGACGCCAGAATCGGCATTGTTGGCAAAAACGGCTGCGGCAAATCGACGCTGTTAAAAATGATCATGGGCCTGGTTGAGCCGGACAGCGGGACGATCGTTACAGGGGAAACCGTCAGGATCGGTTATTTTTCACAGGAAAGCGAAGAGATGGACCCCTCTCAGCGTGTCATCGCCTATATTCGGGGTATTGCCGAAAACATTGAGACGGTGGACGGAACAGTGACAGCCACGCAAATGCTGGAACGCTTCCTGTTTCCAGCTGATTTACAGTGGAATACCATTGCCAAGCTTTCCGGCGGCGAACGCAGACGACTTTATCTGCTCAGCGTGCTGATGAAAGCCCCGAACATCCTACTGCTGGACGAGCCTTCCAATGATCTGGATATAGAGACGCTGACCATTTTGGAAGATTACCTGGAGAACTTCAACGGTGCTGTGGTCGTCGTCTCCCATGACCGTTATTTCCTGGATAAAGTCGTAGACCGGATCTTTGAATTCCAGGAAGACGGGACACTGCGGCAATATGTCGGCGGTTATTCCGATTATCAGGAACAAATTACGGATAAGGGCAGAGAAGAAAAAGATAGTTCTAAAAGAAACAGTCCTTCAAGTGGTTCAAGTACTTCAAATACTATAATCACTTCAAGCAACATAGGCATTTCAGACCAATTTAATTGTAGTGATCCCCAGGGTGAAACCGCCGAACCCAGGAAAAAATTGAAGTTTACCTACAAGGAAGAACAGGAATACAGAAAGATCGAAGAAGAGATTGCACAGCTCGAAGCAAACTTGCGTACACTGGATGAAACCATTTCGCGGGAGACCAGTAACTATGCCAAATTGCAGGAATTACTTTCCGAGAAAGAAGCGTTGGAATGTGCCATTGCCGGCAAGATGGAACGCTGGATCTATCTGAACGACCTTGCTGAAAAAATTGCTGCTGCAAAATTATAATCCTTCGACAAACGTTGATTACGTATGTTATAATGACTACTTGATTGTATTATAATGGCGACTTGGTTGCACGAATAAGGATGGTAATAAAATGATCAGTACGACTGGAATATCTCTTCGTTACGGCGGACGTGCTTTATTTGAAAACGTCAATATTAAATTCATCCCCGGGAACTGTTACGGTCTCATCGGTGCGAACGGCTCCGGCAAATCGACCTTTTTAAAAATTCTCTCCGGTGAGATAGAAGCCAATAAAGGAGATGTCTCGATTGACCCCGGTGAAAGAATCGCTGTCTTAAAGCAGAACCACTTTGAATTTGACGAAGTTGAGGTCTTAAAAACCGTCATGATGGGCCACAAAAGGCTCTGTGAGGTTATGGATGAAAAAGAAGTTCTCTATGCCAAACCCGATTTTTCCGAAGAAGACGGCATGAAGATCGCCGAGCTGGAAGCGGAATTTGCAGAAATGAACGGTTGGGAAGCCGAATCCGAAGCGGCAACCCTCTTAAACGGACTCGGTATTGGCGAAGAGTACCACGATAAAAAGATGAAGGAACTCGACGGCAATGAAAAGATCCGGGTCCTTTTGGCCCAGGCCCTATTTGGAAGTCCAGATATCCTGTTGCTGGACGAACCCACAAACCACCTCGACATTGCCTCCATTACCTGGCTCGAAAACTTTCTGTATAACTTTGAGAACACCGTCATCGTCGTTTCTCACGACAGACACTTTTTAAATAAAGTCTGCACGCATATTGCCGATATCGACTTCGGCAAAATTCAGCTTTATGTTGGTAACTATGATTTCTGGTACGAATCAAGCCAGCTGGCGTTGAAGCAGATGAGAGACGCTAATGAAAAGACGGAAGCCAAGAAAAAAGAATTGCAGGAGTTTATCCAGCGGTTCAGTGCCAATGCTTCCAAGTCCAAACAGGCCACATCCCGTAAAAAGCTTCTGGAAAAACTGACTCTGGAGGATATCCGACCGTCATCCCGCAAATATCCGTTTGTTGATTTTAAACCGGACAGGGAAGCAGGGAATGACTTGCTGGCCGTGAACGGAATCAGCAAAGAAGTAGAAGGGGAAAAGATCCTGAATAACGTCTCATTTATTGTCAGCAAAGGCGATAAGATTGCGTTTGTAGGTCCTAACGGTCTACCCAAGACAACCTTGTTCAAAATATTAATCGGGGAAACAACTGCCGACAGCGGAGACTTCAAATGGGGCGTCACCACATCCCAGTCCTATTTCCCGAAAGATAACGCGGCCTATTTTGACAATGTTCATCTGAGCCTTGTCGACTGGCTCAGACAATATTCCGGTGACCAGACCGAAACCTTTGTCAGAGGCTGGCTTGGCAGAATGCTTTTCTCCGGCGAAGAAGCGCTGAAGGAAGCAGCAGTGCTTTCCGGAGGCGAAAAGGTCCGCTGCATGCTGGCGAAGATGATGCTCTCCGGCGCCAATGTGCTGTTGTTTGACGAACCGACCAATCACCTCGACCTGGAATCGATC
Source organism: Dehalobacter sp. TeCB1 (assembly GCF_001707455.1). NCBI lineage: Bacteria > Bacillati > Bacillota > Clostridia > Eubacteriales > Desulfitobacteriaceae > Dehalobacter > Dehalobacter sp. TeCB1. Next base: position 60,367 of record NZ_MCHF01000023.1, read on the forward strand.
ACTGCCTTGAACGACGGGCTGATCAATTATAAGGGGACGATTCTGTTTGTGTCACATGACCACCAGTTTGTTCAGACCGTGGCCAACCGGATCATTGAAATCACGCCGAACGGGATCATCGACAAGCAGATTACGTACGACGAATATCTGGAAAGTGAAGATATCCAGGCGCTGCGCAAAAAGATGTACGAGATGTAGGCTATTTTATTTCCTAATATAAAATGTAAAGCGGCAGAAAAAATTGATGCTGTTCATCGTTTATTCAGACGATTGGCAGCATTTTTATTTTTGAGCAATTTGACTTTTTGGGTCGAATCTGCTTGTGAGAAAATTCCTATTTTAAATGATGATGTGGTACAATTTGGAAACCCCGACGTTAACCATGTGAAGCGGGGTGACAACCCCTGCAAGCCGCAGATCGGCTTCGGTAGCGAGCGAGGCCTGTTCATGTAACAGAACAGATTGTCCTTGATGAATCGTAGGGATGGACGGCGTAGTCGAGCGCCGCGTTCAGCATGCCCATGATGTTCACGAGCATGTTCTTGAAATACCCGTGCAGGTATATGTCGTTGGTGAACTCTTGGAGCATCGCAGGGCTGAGCGCCTTCAGGCGGTAGTGCCAGAGCTTAGGCTTGACGTGGTTTTTATGATAACCTCGTGCCCCGTGTAGGTGTTACAGTGAACCTCTCAGCTTGAATATTTAACATCAGGAAAATATAGTGATATACGTTTTTCTGCGAAAAGTGTTGCAAAAATTGCTACATCAGTCAGGGCACCCTAAATTTTTAGCTTTATTTTTCTTCTAAATGCTGGTAACGTGTGCTTGAAATTCATGAATAAGTTTTTGTATTACAAACACTTAAGCTTCTTTGAGCAACGTGTTAAATTTCAAATCAAAAAGCTATAAGTAATATATAATAATGTAAGGTTTTGGCAATAAGATGTGTCTAATAGGTGAAAGGGGGTTAAGCGGTGCCTGTAAATATACCAGATTTAGAAAAAATGATGGATCAATATGGTGATGACATTCTTCGTCTCTGCTGGTTATATCTAAAAGACATTCACCTGGCAGAGGATGCCCTACAGGATACTTTTATCAAAGCATACAGAAAATATGGGACTTATAATAGACAAGCAAGTGAAAGAACTTGGCTCATTAGTATCGCCATGAATGTATGTAAAAATTATCTGCGGACTTCATGGTTTAAAAGAGTCATCACGGTTGACAAAATCGACGAGCATTTAATGAAGAATTGTAATAACAATATTTTAGTCTTGGAAAGAGACAACGGCGAAATTCTGGAACAAATCATGAACTTAAGTCCAAAGCATAAAGAAGTTATTTTTCTGTATTATTATCAGCAATTTAAGATTAATGAGATTGCTGAAATTCTTAAAATGAAAGAATCTACAGTTGCCGTGAGACTAAGCAGGGCCAGAGAAAAATTGAAACAAAGTATGGAAAGGTGGTCTTATCATGGACAAGTTCGACAATCTGAATGAAATCATTGAAGATAAACTTAATCACATTGTAGTTACAGATTCCCTTAAAGAAAGGATTAAGACAAAGGCCAGCAAGAGCAAGGCTCCCAAATCTTACTCGTCTGGTTATAAACGAGCTGCCATTTGTACTGTAAGTTTTGCTACAGTAGTAATGTGCATCGTATTTTTATTTCATAGTAATATTTCTGAGGCTTTTGAGCCGCTAAAAAAGTATATACCAGGTTTAAATGCAGTTATTGTGGATAGTAATGATGCTGAAACCTATGCTTTAGTCGATAGCAGTATTATTTTTCAATCTGAAAATGGACAAAAAATTGAAATTCTCTCCTGTTTCACTGACGGCAATGTTGTCAAAGCTGTAATCAGAAGTAATATTCCTGTAGAATGGAAACAAAACGATACTCAATTGGTCACTGACAGCAAAGGCAATAAGGGTAAGCTTACTGAATTTAATGCCATGGGTGACGGGGAGAAAGGATCTTCTGATTATGAGTGGATCGGCTCTGCAAGCTTTCAATTTGGCCGTGTTGTTGATCGTTTTAATTTGTTAATCGGAGGACTAACAGTGCCGGTCATTATGTCGAAGGTCGAGGGGGTTGAGCATTTTGAGGATTTCGGCAATGTATCTTATGAAAATGGTATACGTGTGGCGGCTTTAACACAGTATAAAGATAATTTGCTTGAAGTCAAACTGATAGGATTAAGTGACGATAATAAGAAAATATTAACTTACGGTAATATCTATCTTGTCGACATACAAGGCAAAAAATATCTTCCTGTATCCTCTCAGGATAAAGATGTCCCCCAAAATACATTTTATTTTGAAGCTCGTTTAAAGGATGATTTAGAAGCAGTAATTCCCTATATAATTCTTGCTGATAATGAGAATAAAAAGGTGGATCTAAAGTTGGAAATTCCATCGGAAGGGGATAATACTCCCGTCGATCTGCCGGTTAGTATTGGCACTTACAACGTCAATATTGTTGCTTTGCAGCGGATGGTAAATGAAAATTCCATTGTTGTAAGACGTTCAGATGGGAGTAAAAAAACCGTAGAAAACCCCAGCAAAACTGGACTGCAGATTGTTATTGATAAAAAATTTGACAAGGCAATAAAGAATGGTTTGTCAGGTTTTACATGGTCATGCGATCAGAAATACAATGCCATTCCATTACAGATTGATGGAGAAGCAACATTTGTTGATCCCGGGTATGAGCAAAGCGATAAATACGGTGAACCCCGTTATGAAGTAATCAGTTTGCCTAATTTCCCTGCTGAGCAAACAACACTGGATATTACACTTGAAAATTTCCAATATTATCTTGAGGGAGATTGGAGTATTACTCTGAAAAAGTAATCAAAAAAATATCAGAGATCCAACTGTAGTGACTACTGGAAAATAAATTTCTATGTTGCGTATGCTTATAGTAAGACATGCTTCGAAAATTGTAAATGGAAATAGGGCTCATTATGGAACTTGGGTATGGGCAAATGATACATCGGATCTTGAAGTACAACATTCCGGAAACACAGTGAATTATTATAGTATGGCGTATTGAGTATTGACCAACAAGCATAGTATTTGAATAATACAGGGGCTTTCAATTCAATCAGATTGAAAGCTCATGTACTTTCGATATAATATAAGTGAGTTTGAAGGTTTGATTACGATATGACGATATGGAGGCATTTTTCAGCTCCGTATTTGCCACAATTAATCTAGAAGGGTTTTCTGTATTATGAAGAAAATAAAACTGATAGTCATATACTTATTAATCACGATTGGCTTTATTTTTAATGGGGAATTGTTCATTCTTTACTTGGACGGCTTTCAAGAATCCTATTACCAGTCGGGATTTGATTTTGTGAATCGGGAAGCCGCCATCGGGGAAAAAGAAGTCATCCAAGATTTTCTCAATGCAGGAAAGACGTACGATGTCGATTTCTTCTTTGTGGACAGTACGATTATCTCGGCCTACGCCAAAGAGATCACGGTATTCGGCACGCCCAACGCTTTGAAAACATTACAAATCAAAGGTATTCTTGAAGGAAAGCATAACAGCCTTTTTATGGGAGAAACACAAGTTAGATATGCGGATTTCAGTAAGATTAAGACGATGGAAAAGTTCAAAGACTGTTATTACATCGGCGATCAATCCCAACTGAAAGCCATGCGCTTATTTAAAGCGAGCCTGGTAGGTAAATACGGAGGCGGACTCCCTAAATTGTTCAGTTCCGATAAAGAGACTTGGCTGAATCTATTGGCGGTTTGGTCTATCGTTTTTGGCTTGATCCTGCTGCTGACGATTTATGAAATCATCAGCCTGAAGAAGGAGATCATGGTGCGGATAACCCTTGGGGAGGATGTTCGAACCGTTTTCGGCAAAAATGCTTTGGCTGATATCGGTATCCTGGTCAGTGCCTTCCTTAGTTTGCCGTTCATATTAGGCCTATTATCCAATTCCAATGTACTATTTAAAATTAAAGCATTGGCCCTGGCTTTTCTGGTGTTCATAATTGCTAATACCTTGATTAATGCGGCCGTTTTGCGTGTTAACTTTAAAAAAGATATCGCAGCCAGACGCTCAGGCGGTGGACTTCTTACAGCCAACTATATCCTGAAATTCATAACCACCGTACTTACCCTCATTGTTCTATCCAGTAATTTCGCCGTACTGGCGCAAGGGTATCTAATGTATAAGCAGCATGATTTTTTTTCCGAACATAAGGATTATAGTTACTATCAATTGAATTACAGGGTAAATAATCACTTAGGCAAAACAATTTCAGATGAAAGCATGATGAATCAAGAATTCTATAAACGGTTTCAAAAATATTCCTTGCAATACAATGATTTGACAGCTAATTTCCGCAGCCCGTACCCTGTTATCCTAATAAATCAAAATTCGTTTGCAGAAATCTCAAAAGTGAGCTATGCCTTGGCGGAGGCGGTCCAAAGTGCCGACGATGATTATTATTTACTGATCCCGTCCGGTATGTCGGAGGATTCTCAGGAATATTTTATCGCGAAAGATATGATCGATGTTTTTTTTGGAAAAAATGTTCTTTCAAGCGTTAAGACCAAAGTATATGACGGCGATGTTAGTCTAGTGGGCATTCATAATCAGCCGAACAAGTACGTAAGCCGACCAATGGCGAACCCGATTATAATTTTCAATAATACGCTTCAAAAAATTGATGAATATCAGGCAGGTAACGATATGTACTATGCCTATGATACGATGTACAATATCCCCGAGCGGGACTTCAATCAGTTTATCACGGAGTATCAGCTGTCTGATCAAATCAGGGTCAAATCCAATGCCCTGGATATCTATGAACATAATTGGGCGATTATCTTACGCAATGTGAAATTAGTCGTTATTTTATCAATCTTTTTGCTGGCTCTGGAAATCGCGCTGATCAGTTTTATTATCAAACTGGAGTATCAGTTCAACGCAATGGAACTGGCGCTGAAAAAAGTACTTGGATACTCACTCTTTGCCAGAAATAAGAGGTTGATACTTATCACGTTAGTCGTTTTTCTGGTGAGCATCATCCTGGCGTTTTTGCTTAGAGGGCTTTTAGGGATTGCCGAAGGTGCCGATCTCATCTGGGGAGGGCTCATTTTGCTGGCGGTTGAGTTAATATTTATTGCTAAGAAGGCAAGTACAGTGGAAAAAGCCAATGTACCTGCCATTCTAAAAGGAAGGGTATTATGATTGAAGGAATTAGTATCACCAAAAAATTTGATGGTTTGACTCTGTTTCAAGATTATAGTTTTCTGATCAAGGAACAGGAATTTGTTTGCTTTTCCGGTGCCAGCGGAACGGGAAAGACCACCCTGTTGAACATGATTGGATTAATCGAGCCCATTGACGCCGGAAGTTTGAGAATTAACGGAATGGAGTACACGACAAATAAGCAAAAATTAGCGTATTTCCGTTCTGTCGTCGGTTTTCTGTTTCAGAATTTTGCACTGATAGAGAATAAAACTGTTAAACAGAACCTTGAGCTGATCAGGCCGGACAGCCGAACCAATTATACGATTGAAGACGTGCTGGAAAGAGTCGGGCTAGAAGGTAAGCTGAACAGTAAGGTTTATACATTGTCCGGCGGGGAGCAGCAACGCGTAGCGTTGGCGCGTTTATTTCTTAAAAAATGCGATATCGTTTTAGCTGATGAACCAACAGGATCGCTGGACGCCAAAAACGCTCAAATAATTATGGATATTCTACTTTCGCTGAATGCCGAAGGGAAAACTGTCATTATCGTGACCCATGATCAAAAAGTTAAGGATAAGGCACAAAGGGTTATCGACCTATAAATTTCGATTTGAACGTATGCGAATGCAATGTCATTTACAAGTCAATATAAAACAGCAAAATAAAAAACTGGCCGGGACGTGATCAATGAGTGTTGTAGAATGACTACAACGAATTTTAGCTTTTACAGTTCTGCAATATATGAAGGCTTTCCTAATATAATAATAAGCCGGCTTATGAAATCTTTTGCTTGAATTACTGGTGGTGTTTTTTTATAATTGGTAAAAAAAAGAAAGAACATTATAAGTAATCAAGTTTCATTGTTCAGTCTGTTCAAAGTATACTAAAAGTGATTTTAAGTGAGTAATCTTAAGAAGCTAAGAGAGGAAGAAAGGTGAATGAAAAAACAATCTCAATCCCTTATCCAACTAATAATGATCTTAGCGCTTTTAATTCTACTTTTTGCTGCTTGTACCCCAACCACCAACTCCGTTCCTGGTACAATGTCACCGTCAAACTCACCTGCGATATCGGAGTCATCCGAGGAATCTGGACCAACGGTACCAGCAGAATCAGTTGAACCTGTTGAAAAATTCACAGGAGTCTGGCAGTATGCATACGGTGACAGAAACATTGCTCAAATCCAAGTCTATAATGAAACGGAAAACGGGTTTGATTTCCATCTTTTTGTTGTGGAATATGATGAAGAAGGAAAAATTACACAAGGAGGATTCAGTACGTATGCCCAGAAGGACTCGGATGGCAAAGCCTCCTATTCCGCAGGGGAGAAAGAATCCTCAAATAAGCTTCAGCACGTAGAGGGTACTCTTGTCATCAATAATGGATACCTGCAGATTACCTATAATAACCTCCAATTACTTCCCTATGACCAGCAGAAGCAAACCCAGCTGTCAACATCTTTTAAAAAGGTTTCTGCAGACCAAACGAAGCAGGTAATGTACAAACTGCCATTTTTTACGAGAGAGATTATCGGTTTTACTTCGGACTTAACGATAGAGAAAGCAGATACGCTTTTCGGCCCTGTGGTTGATGTGGAAATGGTGCCAGAAACAGGTGGACGTATCGATGTGACAATGAAACGCAAATACGCGGATACAGTAGTGTCTTTTTACTATCCTGAAGGTGCAGGTAAGAGCTACTCTTTTTGCAGCATAGAAATCACTCGCCCAGATTTTAGTTTCATAAGGGGTATTAAAGTGGGTGATTCATTGGAGTCGGCCATCGCCAAGTTTCCTGATGAGAAAAACGAAAGCAAGACTGGGGATAACGGTAAAATCCAGACTTTATATGGAAAGGCAGTGTATACTGAAGTTGCCGGGTATATCTGGTATGACGAAAACGGTCTTAAAAACATTTGGTACAGTGACGGAGGGCTAATATTTAAATTGGAGTTTGATACTACAGATCATGTGTCCAAAATGTTACTTACAAGCCCGATCGACTAAGTTATCTTCACTAAGACACAAAACAAAGAACTGGCGAGTTGCCTCGCCAGTTCTTTGTTTATTTCTTTCTTATGGGTGAAAAGCTTCAATGATTTGACCGTCGGTGCTGACGACCCCAAATGGATCATAAAAACAACATCCGCCGCAACGAGGGAACTTACTCGTATCCCCGCCATAGTAATAGTCGTTGTAGTAGCTTCCGGCAGCTTGTTCAAACTTTAACGGGTGATAGCCGGTGTTTGGATCGGTAGCGCTGCAATAGCCCATTGGATCAGTAGCATAACTGCTCTTAGTATAGGTACAAAGGTGCACGTGAATGGGGACACCTGAATTACTGCCACTTGCAGAACCGCCCATAGTGCCTATTGTCGTACTGGTTGTCACAGAGTCTCCGGCACTAACACTCGTAGAGTTTAAATGTGAGTAAGAGGAATAGAATGTCCGGACTCCAGTTAAATTATGCTCGATGACAACGATTCTCCCGTTCGCAGTTGAATTATCAGGTCGAACAAATGCTACAGTTCCGCCGAATATGGGCTTTACAGGGGTGCCAGTGCTTCCAAGGGCAATATCGTAACCCAGATGTCCTTTGTTATTTGTTTCTTTGTCATTAAATCCTTGAGTTACTGCCCAGCCAGCAAATGGACCGCCGCTTGGTAACGTAGCACCCACTTTATAGGTTTTGTATCCTACAGGGACGCCTCCATTATTAGATACGGTTATCGCCGTTGTTGCTGTGAATCCTCCGCTATTTGTTGTTACGGTAATAGTTACTGATCCAGTTGCCTGTGCAGTTACCAGACCATTACTGTTGACAGTTGCAATACTTGTATTACTAGACGACCAAGTAACCGCCTTGTTAGTCGCATTGGCTGGAACGACGGTAGCTGTTAGCTGTTGGGTATCTCCCGCATCCAAAGTGACAGATGTTGGGCTCATGCTTACACCTGTAACAGGAATAGATGCTGAGGCAACGGTCACCATTGAGTTTGCTGCAAAACTGCCGTCTACAGTCCGAACAGTGATCGTTGCGGTTCCTGAAGCTGCGCCTGCGGTTACTAGGCCAGTACTGTTCACTGTTGCCACATTTGTATTGTTGCTTGACCATATTACTGCCTTATTCGCTGCGTCGGACGGGGACACGGTCGCAGTAAGCTGCTGGGTCTGATTGTAAGCAAGCGTTACTTGGCTGGGAGATACCGTGACGCCCGTGACGGCCACACTTGAAGCGATAGCGTTCAGCATATTGCACGTAGCTGAAACGAATTTCCCGGCAAAATCCCTGTCAATGATATCTTGTGATGAGCTGGGGAAGGGAAGCTCAATTAACGCCGCGCGCATGCCTTTATTTTGTCCCCAAAGACTTACATAGCCTTTGGCGGAACTAGATAATGTGCTAAGACTAAAAGTTGAGCCGAACTGAGTCTGGAAATATTGCCCGATCGTAGTATCCCCGAGAGATTCATTGAGCCAGCCGTGAACATCCAATAAAACCATGGTTTGGGCTTCGCTTTGCCATTGCAGCAAGGCTTGGCTAAGGGCAAGCGATTCAACTGAACCCAGTGCCAATGAGCCGTTAAAATTCCGGCTGTTAGTATAGGGATAAAAGTCATTATTATTGGTATACGGAAAGGAACGGTTAATATCCTTACCTGCGTTGACTGTTGCCCGGCCAGGACCGTTATTTGTCCAACCGTCCAGAATTCCATCCGGATTGGCGCAGGGAATAACGTAGATTGTCCATGCGGAGAGGTTTTCCGCAGCAAGTTCTTCAATCGTCGTTTTAGCGATTTTGACCAGCTCCTCGCCGTCAGCCGCCCAGGCATCTTCAAATCCGTGAACTGCGAATACCGCCGCCAGAACATTGCTGCCGCTGCCAATTTTGTAATAGTTAAGGGAACGATTGTTGCCGCTGGTACCATAACTTCCTTCTACGACATTGGCAACGGAAATAGTTGGCAGGGTCACTGAAGTCGACTGAAGGACTCCTGTCGATACATAGCCGCGCTTGCTTGCCGAACCACCTGTGTTGTACTCGACGTAAGCATAGGCTGATTCTACCGAGGCGCTGCTTAGTATGCTTACTCTTTCGTTATCAAAAATTGTGCCGATTGTTGTAAAATTGGTATTTGGTCCGGTATATACGGTTTGGTTCCCGACAGCTTTTGCTAACCCGGTACCTGTTCGCAATGCCGGAACAGAATTCAGAGAGCCTGCAGCAGTCAGGCAATTTTGACTGACATAGCCTCTTTTCCGTCCTGATGCAGTATTGTATTCGATGTGATACCATTGTGTCGGATAAATAGAAGAAATGTCTCTTTCCAGGATGACGACGAATTCTTCAAGTGAGAGCCCCCCGCTTAAGAAATAGGTTGTATCCGGGCCGCAATAGACAGCGCCGGGAGTGGAAGTGACTTCAGCCAGAACGCCTCTGTTCCTGCCTGCTAATTGCGTTGTATCGACATAACCTCTTTTCGTTCCGGAGGGGGAGCTAAATTCAATATAGGTGAAGCCGTTTTGACTTTCATTAAAGCGGGTGACCCCTTCACCAGAATAGACAGTTCCAGAAGCGGCGTAATTGTTCGACGGTCCGGTATAGACCGTCAGATCCTGGTTGGTTGCATCGGCACAACCCGTAAACGTCCTCTCCGAGACACCTGCGGCAACGGTAGAGGGATCATTCAAACAGTCGTATGGAACATAGCCTCTTTTCTTATTGCTTGATGTGGGGTAATGAATATAGAACCACGATTTTTCCTTGCCAAGAACCAGGACCGGATCATTCTGGCTGACACTTCCTACAGACGCGTAGTTTATGTCACTTGGTCCAAGATAAACAGTGTCTGCGTTTGCAACCGAAACGACAGCTCCAGTGAGAGTCTGAAGACCGCTGGCCGACACATAGCCCCGTTTTTGACCGGAGGAGGTTGTGTACTCGATAAAAGAATAGGCAGACTCCGCAGTAACACCCTCAATCCAAAAGACAGTCTCATCAGCGGATAAAGAGCCAACAGAGGCAAAACCTAAATTTGGTCCGGCATAAACATACACATTCTGTTGGACGGAAGCTGCATTTTGAAATGTTTTCAGTGATCCAAGTCCGCTGGTCGAAGAATATGGCGTAATTAAGTTTTGATCGACGTAACCGCGTTTTCTACCGGAAGTTGAGTTAAATTCAATATAGTACCAGGAAGAAGCGTCTTTTTCCAGGATAACTACGTATTCTCCGGAGTAAACACCTCCCCCGGTTACGTAATTGCTGCGGGGACCGGTATAAATGGTAGCAGATGATGAAACGTTCGCAAGCACCCCCCTGTTCCTGCTTGCAAGTTGACTGGTCAAGGCGTATCCACGTTTGGTGCCAGACGATGTACTGTATTCAATATACGTGTAGCTCCCACTGGTTTCATTAAAACGCGTGAAACCTTCCGTGGCATAGACATTCCCGGGTAATGGATAAGTGGTTGAGGTTCCCGGACCTGTGCATACCGTAATGTTTAGGGTTGAAACATCGGCATAGCCGGTTAAAGACCGGGTCGGGACGCTGGCCGCTACAGTAGCCGGATTCGTGATTGTGTTGTACGGGACATAGCCTCTTTTCCTGGTAGTGGCTCCGGTGTAGTACTCGATATAGAACCAGTTTTTTTCCACGGCGAAGACCTCGACTTGCTCTATGCCAACACTGCCCACAGAGGCATAAATGCTGGAACTTGGTCCATGATATACAGTTGAAGCGCTTGCGGTATTTACTTTTACTGACATAATATCTCTCCTTTGTTTTTAAAAATTTTTTGAACCAGCTGATTAATTAGCAAAGAGAAGAAATATGGATATTCGTAAACTTGCTTGGTAACTTTTTTCTAAGGCCCTAAAATCAAGAAAATAGTTTAGCCGTTCTGTAATATTTCTCCCTTCAGCTTGATTATATTTCCTCAGCAACTTGTTAAACGGCAAAAACTCGGCAAAAACTCGGAAATTTGAAGACAGAAGAAAAGTCTGTAACGGAAGAGAGATCAATCATAGATTGTCTGCTAATTATAATGAAGCGCCATTTACGTTACATTGGGTTGATGTCAACTTGCACTTTTGGAAATGTTGCAACACTATGTCGCTTGTTATGGTTAAATAAAAGAGGAAGACGACCCGAAGGTCGCCTTTTTCACTTTTGGACTTACTAGATGTCTTAACCAAAGTAAACATAGTAACTGCCAGTACTTCCTGAAGCCCAGTTTGTGTTAACGTAACAATTCCTTGCAATGAAGGTACTTCCACTATAATAACCGCTAATATGAACCATAGCGCCGTTATTAAATGCATGCAGTGCGTCAACGTCGTAAGAACCGCCTGCAGCTTTAAGCCTTGCTCCCGCGGGGATATCGGCGCCTACGGTTGAGGTTTTAGAGGGACTGCTCCAAGCGGTTAATGCATAACGTGCGTAAATATTGGTGGCACTGTTACGGACTACTGCCATATTATTGTCAATTACATATCCCTCAATTATCCCCGAGCCAACTTTTCCGGCGATTCCTTTGCGGAAAGAACCTGTTGCTACTTTTTCGGTAACAACGGCTTCGCCAACACCCATGTTCATTAGTATGGTCGAACTTGTACTTGCCGAAGCATAAAACGGAGTTGCAACTTTATTATGCTGAAGCTGCATTGGTTACGTTGGACACCCATTTTGAACTGGAATTAACAGGGATAGATCATCTGCTGACGGAATCGGAATTATCTGTTGTCGAAAAGATCTATCTATTGGTCTATACCGTAGCAGAAACCGCAGCTATTAATGAAATCAGCAGACAAGCAGTTAATAAGACAAAAAAACGGGCTCTGAAGAAATTAGCAAAATGGTTTGGACAACAAGGGCATTGGGGGGATTAATGTGGATTTGCTTTTAAATTATCTCAAAATTATGATTGCACTGTAGGCGGGGTTTTCGGATGGTTGCTAGGTGAGCTTGATTCCCTGGTTTATGCGCTGGTCGCATTTGTAGCATTTGATTATGTAACTGGTGTCCTATTGGCGATTTTTGATAAGAAAGTATCGAGTAATATCGGATTTAAAGGTATATGTAAAAAAATATTGATATTTGCCCTAATTGCCTTGGGAAACATTATTAATCAATACATTATCGGTTCAGGAAGTACTCTAAGAACGATGCTGATTATGTTCTATTTGTCTAATGAAGGGATCAGTATACTTGAAAATATTGCTAAAATGGGAGTGCCATTTCCACAAAAGTTAAAGAATGTCTTGCAACAAATGGGAGATACAGGCTAACTCAGACCGTTACAGGTCAAAACCCTGAGAAATATTCTTACTTCAACGTCTCACTCGGAGGATTATCTAAGGTCCTGGTAGATGCTCAACCTGGCAGATACGCTCTCTTTTTTTTTGGATCCCGATGGGTATTCAATAAATTTCCATCCGTATTCCTCCCATAGGACAGTGTAGGGATCGAGTGCATCGAGATATCCCACCACGGCATACGCTTTGTTTCCTGGGCCTCCATAAACATTTGTACTCATTACAGTATCCTCCTTTTTACTCATCGAATTAGCTAATTCAATGAGTAAAAAGAAAAATAGTAAGGGTTTAGCAACCAGTCTGGAAATATATTTTAGAACTTAATTCTTTCTTGCCTGCTTTGCATTTTTGATTTATGTCTAAATTTAAAGGGGGGTAGTCGGTTAGCTCCAGTTGAAAATAATATTGATACGAAAAGTGCCAATTGGCGCCGTTGCCGTTTTAGGGACAGTCTCAGGAGTAAAAAAATCCTAAATATGTGTTGCAAAAAGTAATCTATGTTGTCTATTAGTATTGGAAGGAAAAATTTGCCTGTATAAATTAGAAAGGAGTATAATATGATTAGAAAGTTAAGAGTTTCTTTCATACTATTTTTTCTTGGTTTATTTCTCTCTGTTGCGACCATGGCGTATGCCGGTCAAGCATCCAGCCCAGTAACAAACTTTGGTATGAATTATGGAGGGTATATCTATAACGGTTATTGCACAATTACTACATCTCCTAGTTTTGCTTCTGCCAGTGCTATAATGTCCTGCACAAATGGAAGTGCGCCAACAGGTTATATGGGGGTTAGTGCTTATATGTATAATGACGCAGGGACATGTGTTAAGTACAGCCCTTGGGCATACAATAGTTCTCCTCAGGTAATGTTAACTGCTACTTCTCCATATACAAGTGTCAAAGGCACATATTATGCCGGTGGAAGTTTTAGAATGTACAATGGGAGTGGTTATTTAGAAGAACCGTGTGCTTACTCACCAAGACAAAGTAATTAAAGAAGGGGGGTTGAAAAATATGTTAAAAAAATCTGGTATTTTTACTATCGGTATAGCTTTAGCTATAGGGCTTTTAGCAGGCTCTTTGAGTCTTGGAGCAATATCTGCGATAGCAGACTCGGATAATTCTAATGTTGCTCCTAACTACAAAGTAAATGCCCATGGACAAACCTATGGCACCAACATGGCATCCACATCTGTGCAATTTCCGGATTTGATACAGGCTCAGGGAACTGATGGAACAATTGGATATATTAAGAAAGCTGATTTAGACAAAGATCAACCTCAGAATCCGCAGGAAGCCGTTGCGTATATGGAGAAAATGAAAAATGCCCCTGCATATTCAGAGATTCCATTATATGCGTCTGATGGCGATACGGTAATAGGAAAATTTGAAGTCTTCAATTCAGCCTCCGATGCAGGCCAAGCAGAATTAGCCAAACAAGAAGCAGCCGCAAAAGCTGCAGCTGTAGGCAAATAAGTTTCAAATTACAGGTGAGTTCTTCCTAACATAAAGAGGGGTTTTATCGAGGCCACTGAAAAACACTTTGTTTTTCGCTTAAACCACACAACCAAAAAACCAGAAGATGAGATATATTGACTCATTCTCCTGGTTTTTCAATTCTTATATGTAATGGCTTAGTTTATCACTCTCTTTTTGTAAGCGTAAACTCTAGCGGCGTAAAAAAGAGCCCGCCGTAACCAGCAGGCTCGCGTCATATAAAAATCATTCGTCGCATTTGCTCTTAGCATACGGTACTCGGCAATGCTCAGGAGCATTTGCCGGGAGTAATGGAATCACCCAGTCTGGATGTGTTTG
>NZ_MCHF01000024.1:0-74583 GCF_001707455.1 Dehalobacter sp. TeCB1
GTACGCCTTTTTTCGAGAATTACTCGGAAAAGGCAGCTGAAATCGGCGGCGATAGGGCCGCTAACTTGGGATTATCCCACTTTATTATTTATTGGGATGATAAAAAACGTTATTAATCAGTGGTTCCCTAAGATACATTATGTTAGCAGTTGAAAGCAGAAATACTCAGGATGATAGGACAATTGGAGAACTATTTTACTATTACAGTGATGAAATGGAAGATCTCAAACTTTCTCAAGCATTAGTATTGTTAATCGACACTCTCAGGCGTGTTCTAAGCAATTTTCCTGTCATAAGCCAGGAATTAGCCAATATGATTATGGATACTTTTCTTAGCACTATTCCACGGTCTTTCAAAGAACGATTGTTGTTTGCAACCTGATGTGTCAGAAAAATCATGGCTTTAACCATTATTTAATGGTGGGAAAGTTGAGTCATTAATTATATAATTTAGGATTGTAAAATCATTTATAGTCTAGGAATTTGGGCTTTTCTTAATATATAAATCAATTTTTGAGCATTCTTAAACAAAATGCATACCTAAGATAATTTGCTAAAAAACAAAGCAATAAAGCGAAATCAAGAGATAATTGTGAATAAGTCCTATATTTTGATCGAATATGCTTGTAAAGAAGCAAAAGACTTATTCCGATAAGATAACTGAAATGGTTTCCGGACCGGCCTGGAAACAAAATCAGGAACGTTCTGCAAGGATGCGGAACGAATAAAATTCATGGAGGGATAATCATGATCGTTAATACCAACATTTCGAGCTTAAATGCTCAGCGCAGTCTGTATAGTACCCAGAATACTATGCAGAAATCTCTGGAGAAACTCTCCTCAGGTTACAGAATCAACAAGGCTGCCGATGATGCAGCAGGTCTGGCCATTACTGAGAAAATGACCGGACAGATCAACGGTTTGAACAAAGCCATCAGCAACGCTTCCAGTGCAATTTCCTTAGTGCAGACTGCTGAAGGTGCCTTGAGCGAATCCCACAGCATTCTGCAAAGAATGAGAGAACTGGCTGTTCAGTCCGCGTCTGATACCAACACAGCAAGTGACCGTGTCAAACTTCAGGCTGAAGTTGACCAGCTTGCCGGGGAACTCACCCGTATTACCAATACTACTGAATTCAACACCCAGAACCTGTTGGCCGGTGGACTGAGTGACACCTTCCATGTCGGTGCTAACGCCGGACAGAGTGTAAGCCTCTCAATTGGTGCGATGGATGCATTTTCATTAGGGGTATCGACCTCAAGAGCACAACTGGGCTTGTATGGTGCCGGTGCAACAACATTAGCAGCTGGGAGTATTGAAGCTAGCTCTTTAGGCAGAGGACTAAGTGCCCAGACATATAAAATTGTAGTAAACAATACTGCTGCTTCAACTGCTGAAATAGCCGACGGTATTACAGGAGGCGTGAGTATTACAGCTGGCACATATAATGGAGACAGAAATGAAAATTTGATGATCAAAGTTGACGCTGTCGCAGCTGGTGATGTTACAGCAGCAAGTTATTCACTCGACGGTGGGACTACTTGGACGGGCGCAACGGTTGCTGCCAATGCATTTGCTTATAAAGGTGCAACTTTCACATTTGGAAACAATGCCGGTAATGCTGTAGGTCAGACCGCCCAATATACCCTAACCGCAGCCAACGATTCAATCCAGTTGCAAGATGCCGCTGGAACTAATATTGGAGCTGCTGTTACCGTCTACAACGATATGAGCTCTGTTACCGTTGGGGATGCTGCATCCAGCAGAACAATGAAAATTAATTCTGCAAGCTTAGGTAGTTTAACTGATGGAACTGCTACGCAGGTCGTAACGATGCTGTCATCTTCCGCTGCTACATTTAATACTGACAAAACGATACTGGCGCAGGCCGTAACTGTAGCAGGTGCGGATATCTCCACCCAAGCAGCTGCCAACACGGCGATTACAACCATCAACAACGCTCTGGAAAGTGTTTCAGCACAGCGTTCCACCCTTGGTGCTATGCAGAACCGTCTGGAACACACCATCAACAACCTGCAGGCTGCTTCTGAGAACCTGACTGCTTCCAGATCGACTATTAAAGACGTCGATATGGCTCAGGAAATGTCCAGCTTCACCAAGAGCCAGATCCTGAGTCAGGCCGGTGTTGCGATGCTGGCCCAGGCTAACCAGGTACCGCAGGCTGTTCTGAAACTCTTGGGTTGATACTTTAGACTTTTTCGCCCGAAGTTTGCCGGTTTTAAACTTTGTGTGAACTTAAAAACCGGTCGGCTTCTGCCGGCCGGTTCTTCAGTATAAGGGACAAATGGAAAGATATTTGCTTAAGGCAAATCGAATAGATTTCAAAGAGAACGAAAATAAGAAAGGGAGGCGATCGAGGTGGTTTCGCCGATCCAACCTGTTGCCAACCAGCTGCCCGTAATACCTGCAGACACTTTTTCCGGACAGAAGCTCCAGCGGGGTAATGATGAGCTGCCCCAGTTTGTCGTTGACAAGAAAGACAATGCTTCGTCCGCTAAGGAAGATGCGCCGAGAGAAGAAGTGGAACAAGCTGCGGAAAAAATGAACCGGCTCCTGGGTCTGGTCAATAAAAGAATGAAATTTGAAATTCATGAACAGTCCAACCGGGTGATGGTTAAGATCATCGATGAAGACAGCGGCGAGGTTTTAAATGAAATTCCGTCAAAAAAGCTTTTAGATATGCTGAGTTCCTTGGATAATTTTGTAGGATTATTGGTTGATAAAAAGGTCTAACATACCGGAATGGTATTCGGCATGTGCAGCCCGTAGGGGGGATTGAAAATGTCTGTAAATTTGCCCGGTTTATCCGGATATGATTTTTCTTCCATTGTCAGTACGATGGTAACCAGCTACAGCCAGCCGTTAACCACGATGCAGGAACGGAAGACGTCACTGGAAACGAAACAGAGTGCCTGGCAGGATGTCAATACAAGATTATCCAGTCTCGAAAATACGCTGACCAAGTTGCAGTCGGCTGCTACTTGGAGTTCGACTTCGGCTTCTTCCAGTGATACTTCTTTGCTGACTGCTTCCGGGGCTTCCGGAGCGGTTCAGGGGACATACAGCATCAAAGTGATTCAGGCAGCAGTAGCCCAAACAGCCGTCAGTGAGGTTCAGACCGTAATGGATACCACTTCTGCAACTTCTTTGGGTGCAGGGAGTTTTAAGATCACCGTCGGTGAAAAGACGGCAGATATCAATGTGGCCGCCGGGGAAAGCCTGAAAGATCTTGCGGATGCCATCAATAATGCCCAGGTGGGTGTCAGCGCATCGGTCATTCAGGTCGAAGGCGGTTACCGTTTGGCGGTCATGTCCAAGCAGACCGGGGAGGAAAATGCGGCATCCTTCTCTGAAGTCAGTGGGACGGTGCTGCATCAGCTTGGAATTCTCAAGGCGGACGATAGCCTGAATGTCAGTCAGGAAGCCAAAGATGCCCAGCTGACGATTAACGGAATTTCCAATATTAAGAGTGCCAGTAATACCGTTACGTCGGCTATTCCCGGGGTCACGCTGAACATCAACAGTGAAGATCCCGATACGACAGTGACAGTGAAGGTAACAGCAAGCTATTCAGAGGCCGAAGCAGCGGTCAAGTCTTTTGTCGATCAGTATAACTCTGTGATGAATTTTATTGATACCAAGGTATCTTTTAATGATACAACAAAGAGCAAAGGGGATCTGTATGCGGATCCGGCCTTGCAGGCAATTCAAAGCAGGCTGAGGCAGATGGTTTCCAATGGGGTTAACAACCCGACCGGCCCGTATAAAGTCCTGTCTGATATTGGCATCTCGACTTCGGCGGACAATTATGGTAAAAGTGCCGCCTTGACATTTGACACGGCAAAATTTAACACGGCCATGAAGGAAAATGCCAACAGTGTCGCCAACTTGTTTGGGGCCCCGGCAGGAGCGGTAACGCCCGTGGATGCGTCAACCGCCTCTCAGCAGGCCGAGGGTCTTGCCAATATCATGGAGGAGTATCTCCATCCGTTGATCATGTATGGCGGCACGATGGATAAGACGAAGAGCACGTATGATGATCAGATTAAAGATATCAAAACACAAATTACAGATTTTACAGCGAAAATCGCCGACTACCAGGAAAAAACCCGGCTGAAATTCTCCAAGCTGGAAACGCAGCTGGCTGGGATCAGCAGTCAGAGCGACTGGCTGACGTCAATGGTGAAATCGATGTCGACAAGCAGTAACAGTGACAAATAAGCTTACAGATTTTGTGCTTTTACGGCAGTAGCACAGCGTATGACTGCATCATTAACAAGGGAGAGTGGCATCATGAGCAACATGCAACCAAATGTTTTCAGCAATCCTCAGACGGCCTATAGGCAGGCAGCGGTGGAAACAGCTTCACCGGATAAACTTTTAATTATGCTCTATACGGGTGCGATCAAGTTCCTGCGTTTAGCGGAGAAGGCGCTTGAAGAGAACAGATACGAAGAAGCGAACAACAGCTTGGTTCGTGTTGGCGATATCATTAATGAGCTTAATACAACCCTTGATATGGAGGCCGGCGGAGAGATTGCCGTCAACCTCAGATCGTTGTATGATTTCTATTATGGTGAAGTCGTCAAAGCGAATATCAAAAAAGATCCTGACTATTTGCGGCCGGTGATTGAATTCTTCGAAGCTTTCAGGGATATGTGGATAGAAACTGCCAGGATCGTCCGTATGGGGGCATAAGTATGTTGGAAAAACTGGTCAAGGATCTGACTGAATTATATACGGAGGATTTTTTGGATTACCAGGAGCTCCTGGGGAAAATGAATACTTTCAGGAGCTTTCTGGATAATATGGAGATGAAAGAAAGGTTAGATGAACGCCTTGAACAGGCGTTATCCGCTTTTTCCGCTTACCGGGATGAATCCTTCGTTCGTTTCCGGGAAAGAGCGGTAAAGTCCCAGACGATTCAAGAAAAGATCTGCTCCGAGACTGGAAATGGTACTTTTGGACTATTGGCTTTACAGCCTCGTATAAGTAAACTAAGCTATGAAGCACTGCTTGCGGCAGGGCAAAGTTTGCAGAGGCATAGGCAGGAGGTCTTGGAACTGGACAGGATCATTATACCGAGATTACAAATGGAGCTGGAAGCTGTTAAACTGGAACTTCACCGGTTTCAAAACGTTCTGACAACACGCAATGCGTATCATCAAAAAGGAACGGCAGAAGCAAGATTCATTAATAAATTAAAATAGATGCCAATCCCCAAAAAAATTCCTGCCAAGGAATTTTTTAATTTGTCGTTTCCCAAATGATTCATTACAATTTTCAACAAAAAATTTAAGGAAAAATTGTGCATAATTCAGTCATTTAAGAGGATTTCCATAAGAAATGGCGAATTTTGTTTTTTGACATACTTTATAACAGATGCCTGCTTTTTATCGTTTTGGTTTATAAGGAATAATAATGGAGGCGTGAATTATGAGTCAGGCTGATAAAAAAAATATGGGGATTGATCTTGATGACTTTCTGGAGTTCTACTTACTCGATTCTCAGGAGCAAATAGAAAAGCTTGGCTCCGGCCTGCTGGAATTAGAAAGAGACGGCGAAAATATTTCGCTGGTTAATGATCTTTTCCGAAGTGCGCATAGTTTAAAAGGCGCCTCGGGAACGATGGGATTTACCCCGATCGTCGAATTAACGCATGCCGCGGAAGATCTGCTCGATAAACTGAGACAGGGAAAAATGCTGGTAACCAATGAGATTATTGATGTGCTGCTGGCGGTAACCGATAAAGTAAAAATGATGTTGGCGCAGGTCGGGCAGCGTTTAGCTATTTCAGTCGATTATGGGGATCTGACCTCTCAGATGAAGACCATCACCGAGACCGGAGCCCTGGCGCAAGAAAGCAAGCCGTTCGCCGGAAAAAATCAGGCAGAAGAAAAGGAAGACAAGCCCGGGGTTGCCTTCGCTCTGTCACCGGAGGAAACCGGGACGGTCAGAGAAGCGGCATTTGCCAGCAAGTCTGTTTATCGGCTGAACGTGGTACTTGAACCGAATACCATGATGAAAGCGGTAAGGGCGGTCATGACTATTCAAAGGCTGGAGCTGCTCGGCAATGTTGTGAAGATCATCCCTTCAATTGATGAGCTTGAAGTTAGTGATGCACTGGAGTTCAATATGCTGTTTGTGACCAATGAATCGCAGGAAGACATCCGGGCTGACATTCTAGAAATATCCGAAATTTTCGACGTCCGGGTCATGAATTACACATTGCCGGAATCAGATGTAAATCCTATCAGGACAGAGAAGAATGTCGAAGAACCCGCTTCCATGAGCCGTTCAAAACAAGCGAATCAGCCTGTTGAACAAAACAATGAACAGCCGCAGAAAGATGTTAATCAGGTGCATACGATCCGTGTGGACACAGCCAGAATGGATAACCTGATTAATCTTGTCGGAGAAATGGTGATTACCAGAACCAGACTGGTGAAAATCGGTCAGGACCTGCAGACGGAAAACCAGTCCGATCCGCTTGTTTCAAACCTTAATGAAGCAAATGTCTACCTTGGGCGTTTGATGAATGATCTTCAGGAAAGTGTCATGAGGCTGCGTATGGTGCCGATTGGCACGATATTCAGCCGTTATCCGCGTCTTGTCCGGGATTTTTGCCGGAAGACCGGTAAAAGGATCGAACTTGTTATTCACGGTGAAGAAACAGAACTGGACAAGATCGTCATCGAAATGATCGGTGACCCGTTGACACATATTATCCGCAACTCGGTTGACCACGGCATAGAGCCGCCAGAAGAAAGGCTCACAGTCGGAAAGCCTGAAGCAGGAACGATTACCCTTGATGCCTACCATGAAGGAAACCATATTGCCATCATCGTCTCGGATGACGGCGCCGGACTTAACCTCGATAAAATCTACAAAAAAGCTGTAGAAAAAGGCCTGATCAGTGAAAGGGAAGGCTTATCTGAAAACGATATTGCCAATCTTATTTTTCTGCCCGGATTCAGCACCGCCGATCAAATAACGGATATCTCCGGACGCGGTGTCGGTATGGACGTTGTGAAAAAAGCCATTACGAATTTAGGCGGCATCGTTGATATCAAGACAAGTAGGGGTGCCGGAACGTCGATGATTATCCGGCTGCCGCTGACGCTGGCTATTATTCAGGCGCTGCTCGTTGAAGTGGGTAATGAGACCTATGCAGTACCCTTGTCTTCCGTGGTTGAGACGCTTCTTGTCAACAAGTGTGATATTAAGAGTGTCGGAAGCTTGCCGATGGTTCAGCTCAGGGGCAATACCCTGCCGCTGATTTCTTTAAAACAGAAATTTGATTTACCCGAAAGTGCAGCCATCCATGATGAAGTCTATGTCGTTGTGGTTGGTTTGGGCGATAAAACCGTAGGACTTATCGTCGATGAACTACAGGGCCAACAGGAGGTTGTCATCAAGTCTCTGGGAGATTATCTGAACGGTTTACCGGGGATTGCAGGGGCAACCATTCTCGGAGACGGCAAAGTAACATTGATTTTGGACATCGGATCTCTTCTACAGGATATTTTA
Organism: Dehalobacter sp. TeCB1; assembly: GCF_001707455.1. Classification (NCBI taxonomy): domain Bacteria; kingdom Bacillati; phylum Bacillota; class Clostridia; order Eubacteriales; family Desulfitobacteriaceae; genus Dehalobacter; species Dehalobacter sp. TeCB1. The sequence goes on from NZ_MCHF01000024.1 coordinate 7,552, forward strand.
ATCAAGCATTAAGAAAGGCGGTACTCTAATTATGGCGGAAGAACAAATGGTTACTTTTTCGTTAGGTTCGGAAGAATTTGGAGTGGATATTATGAAGGTCCAGGAAATCATCCGGATCCCTCCTATTACCAGAGTACCAAAGGCCCGCAGCTATATTGAGGGTGTCATCAATTTGCGCGGAAACGTCATTCCGATTGTTAATCTCAGGTCCCGGTTTGGTATGCTTGCCGCGGAAGAAACCGATTTAAGCAGGATCGTTGTTCTGCAAATTGACGGCAGGGTGTTTGGCATTCGGGTTGACAGCGTGACAGAAGTGCTGTGGCTGGACAGTGAAGCGATAGAACCGCCCCCGCCGATAGCACTTGGCATGGATTCAAATTACATCCGCGGAGTTGGCAAGATAGGTGAAAGACTGCTCATCCTCCTGAAGCTGGATCAACTGATAAGTGGAGATGGTATGAATGAACAAATTGCTTAAGCCGATCAAGGTCCTGGTTGTCGATGATTCACCTTTCATCAGGATGTCTTTGAAAAAAATATTGAGCAGTGATCCGGCTATTCAAGTCGTGGATACTGCACAGGATGGAAAAGAAGGGATATTGAAGCTTCAAGCCCTAAAACCGGATGTTGTGACCATGGATGTAGAGATGCCGGTGATGAACGGATTGGAAGCGCTGGAAGAGATCATGCGCTGGCAGCCGACACCGGTCATTGTGTTAAGTTCCGTAACAACTGACGGCACCAAGATGACGATGAAAGCATTTGACCTTGGTGCTGTTGAGGTTGTCGCGAAGCCTTCAGGCAGAGAGGGAGATGATCTCGCAGTCCTGGCTGAAGAGATTATCTTGAAGATCAAAAGTGTTGCCGGTGTAGATCCTACGCGTTTGAACAAAAAAAGTATGGGGTCTGCGCCACCGCTTGTTAGACAGCAGATGCAGCCAACTCCCGGATTGGGAAAACAGGATGCAGGCAAGCCGGTCGTTAACGTTCCCGGCCGCAAAATAGAAATTGTGGCGATCGGTACTTCGACGGGCGGACCAAGCGCTCTGCAGAATGTTCTGAGCAAGCTGCCCCGAAATTTTCCGGTTCCCGTAATTGTCGCCCAGCATATGCCGGCTGGATTTACAGCCTCCCTGGCTTCCAGGCTGAACAGCATCTGTGAGGTTGCAGTGAAGGAAGTTGAGCACGGCGAGCTGCTGAAAGCAGGTACGGTTTATATCGGACAGGCCGGAAAACAGTTTCAGGTGACAAGAAACAGCAGCGGGCTTATCGCGAATGTCACTGTAGAATCACCGATTGCCACTCTTTACAAGCCGTCTGTCGATGTAATGTTTCTGTCCCTGGCCAAAGAAGCCGGAGCCGGTGTCATGGGAGTCGTGATGACAGGGATGGGGAGCGATGGTCTGGCCGGCATGAAGTCCTTGAAGGCAGAAGGGGCTTATGCGATTGCCGAATCTGAGAAAACCTGTATTATTTACGGCATGCCCCGTGCCATTATTGAAGCGAAACTCGCGGATAGAGTTGTAATGCTTCCCGATATCGGGAATACAATCGTCGAATGTGTGAAAAGGAGGTAGTAAAATATGGGTCTGTTTACCGGTATGAATATCAGCGCGTCGGGTCTCACTGCTCAGAAGCTGAGGCTTGACCTGATTTCTAACAATATTGCCAATATCAATACAACCAATACGGGACAAACAACCGCGGCCGGTAACCCCATTCCTTATCAGCGTGAAGTCGCCGTCTTTTCCTCTCGCCCATCGGAGAAGGATTTTGCAGGTGTATTTAAGGATGCCCGCACCAGCTTAAGCGGTGAAGGAGTTCAGGTCACCGCTGTTATTCAGGATGACAATGAATTCAGGCTGGAATATGATCCGGATAACCCGGATGCGGCCCAAACAGCCGAAGATGGAATCCCGGTCGGCTATGTGCGCTATCCGAATGTGACGCTTGTAGCGGAAATGGTTGACATGATTTCGGCTAACAGGTCTTATGAAGCGAATGTAACCGCCTTGAACGCCAGTAAATCGATGGCTTCCACAGCTCTGGAAATTGGAAAGGGGTAATCTATGAGTAATGCGCTGGGTCCTTTGACGACGATTGTTCCGCTTTCTCCTTTGGATAACACAGGCACTTCCCAAACATCCAAAGCGAACGACGCCAATGGTGCCACTGGTTTTTCTTCTTTTCTGAGTGACGCGCTCAATAAGCTTGAACGTACGCAGGCGGAGGCTGAACAGGCTGCGGCAGATCTGGCCACGGGCCAAGTCGATGATTTCCATACGCCGGTCATTGCCATGGAAAAAGCCAGCCTGACTTTAGGTCTAGCTGTTACCGTACGTAATAAAGTTATAGATGCTTATAATCAGATCATGCAGATGCAAATCTAATTCTAGGGGGAAAGGTAGTTGAATTTTTCCTTAACTGAAATACGGAATGCTGTGCGTAATTTTTGGGAAAAACTGACCAACCCGCAAAGGATCATTCTTGTGGCCGCACCGGTTATTGTTGCGACTGCTTTGATTACACTTATCTTTTGGGCAAGCCGTCCCGAGTATACCGTTCTGTTTTCCGGTTTGGAAACCGAGGAAGCCGGAGCGATCACGGAGGCGCTGAAAGGATTAAAGATCCAATATCAATTGGCGGATGGGGGTTCAACTATCGAGGTTCCTCAAAAGGATGCTGCAGAAGTCCGGCTGCAGCTGGCCAATGAAGGCCTTCCCAGTGAAAGTACCTTTAGTTTTGATTACCTGAATCAAATGAGAATCGGTGAAACTGACGAGGACCGTAAACTGAGGTACGTATTGGGGCTGCAGACAGAACTTGAACAAACGATCGGAACGCTTGACGGTGTGGAATATGCAAGGGTTCATATTGTTATGCCTAAAGACTCGCTGTTTACCGAGCAGCAGGAAGTGACAACCGCTGCTGTAACGATTAAACGAAAATACGGAAAGGAAATGTCGGAAAATCAGGTAAGGGCAATCGCAAATCTTTTATCCTATTCGGTTGAAGGTCTTAGCATAGATAAGGTAACGATTGTCGATACGAACGGCAATGTCTTGTCCGATGCTCTCGGGAGCAGTACTTCCCCGCAAAAATTATCTGCGACCCAGCTTCAGGTTCAGCAAACGTATGAAAACGACATCCAGAATTCCGTGCAAACGATGCTGGATAAAGTGTTTGGGACGGGTACCACCATCGTCAGAGCGAACGCCACCATTGACTTTGATCAAAAAAAGATTACCAGTCAGAAAAATGAAACCGGGGCTGTTACCAGCCGTCAGGAAGTCACGGAGAAAAGCAGCAGTACTTCTGCCAACGGGGGTGTTGCCGGCACGGAAACCAATGTGCCCGGATATCCGGTTACCGGCCAAAACGGCACGACCTCAACTTCGGAGAAAAATAGTCTGACGGAAAATTTCCAACCAAGCGTGACGCAGGAAGAAACGGTCGTAACTCCGGGGCAGATCAAAAGGCTGACCGTATCTGTTCTGGCGGATTCGGACAGCGTGACGGATGAACAGCTTGATAATGTTAAGAATATTGTTTCTTCTGCGGTCGGCTATAATCAGGATCGCGGTGATGTGATTGAGGCGGCCAGACTGCCTTTTGAAAAGACGACGGCGCTTGAAGAACAGGCAGCGATAGAAAATGCCGTCCGCAAGGCCCAAATTCTGCAATATGCGGAAATTGGCGGAGGTGTGTTGCTGGCAATTGTTCTTTTGCTTGCATTCTTAAGGTCTAGAAGGAAACAATCGGCGCTCAAGTCGATGGATATAGCGGATGGATCGAGATTTGTCACGCTGCAGGAAGCTGAACAGATCCTGGCGTCGCAGATTGAGGCTGAACGGCAGGCCGATTTGAAACTTGCTCGGAAGAAAGCCAAAACGACAGAAGAGATTGAAAAAGAGAAGATTCGTCAAGAAGTCGAAAAATTTACGGTGGAAAATCCGGATGATGTGGCAAGATTAGTCAAAACCTGGCTGACTGAGGAGCAATAAAGATGAGCAGCGGAATTTTTACGGGATTACAAAAAGCGGCAGTACTACTGATTACCTTGGGCCCGGAAAGATCTTCGGAAATCATAAAATTTCTTTCGGAGCCGGAGATCGAACAGCTTACGCTGGAAATGTCCAATATGCGCAAGGTGTCTGAGGAACAAAGGGACTCGGTGATTGATGAATTTCATAAAATGTGTCTGGCCAGCAATTACATCGCGCAAGGCGGCATTGAATATGCCAGGGATGTCTTAGAACGGGCTTTGGGACAGCAAAGAGCGTTTGATATTATTGGACGTTTGTCCTCTTCGCTGAAGATGCGTCCGTTTGACATTGTTCGCCGTACGGATGCCAAACAGTTGTTTTCTTTTATTCAGGGCGAGCACCCGCAGACGATTTCTTTAATTATGACGCACCTTCCGTCGGACAAAGCGGCTACGATTTTAGGGAGCCTGCCTCAGGACCTCCAGGCTGAAGTCACGAAAAGGATTGCTCTGATGGGAAGAACAAGTCCGGAAGTACTGAAAGAAATAGAGAAGGTCCTTGAAAATAAAATCTCCAATCTTGCCCCGACCGATTATACATCTTCAGGCGGGATGCAGTCTGTCGTCGATATGCTTAACCGGACGGATCCCGGTACGTTAAAAACGGTCATGGACGTTCTGGAGATGGATGATCCCGATCTTGCCGAACAGATTAAGAGGCAGATGTTTGTGTTTGATGACGTCATCCTACTTGACGACCGTTCTGTTCAGCTGGTGCTACGTGAAGTGGAGACCAAGGATCTTGCCTTGGCGCTAAAAGGTTCCAATGAAGATGTCACGCAGAAGATTCTCGCGAATATGTCCAGTAGGTCTGCCGGTATGCTGAAGGAAGATATGCAGTTTATGGGCCCCGTTAGGCTGCGTGAAGTGGAAGAGGCTCAGCAGAAGATTGTCAAAGTAATTCGTAAGCTGGAGGAAGCTGGAGCGATTGTGATCTCCAGAGGTGGTGCAGATGAAATTATCTATTAAGACCTCGGTTCTGAAGAGCAAAGTTATTGAAATTTCTTCTCCGCGGATTCTGGAGTCACCTGACCCGGAGAAATACAGAAATAGGACGAATGTTTATGATACCACGTCGTCCCTGGCCGTAATGTCCGTATCGGAAGAACGTATGGTCATGGAGCAGTGTGTAACTGAAACGGCTGCGCTTCCAGAGGAAGACTGGGGACCGGAGGTATCCGATATCCTGGCGAAAGCCAGGGCTGAAGCGGATGAGCTGATTGCCGAAGCAAAAAAAACATCGGCTCAAATCATTGAAAACGCTCGGAAGGAAAGCGAAGCCTTAACTACCGCGTACCAGGAAAAAGCCAAAAGTGAGATTGCAACCGTCGCTTACACGGAAGGTTACAATAAAGGGCTCGACGAAGCTCAGTCTCAAGCGGACGTGATTACCCGGCAGGCCAAAAACTATCTGGAGATGGCCCAAAAGGTTCTGGCGGATGAATTCAACAAAGCAGACAGGGAATTAGCAGACCTTTGTCTGAAGATTTGCAGCAGAATTATACATACCTCATTGGATATCAATCCGGAAATTCTTTTAGGTCTCATCAAGAATCTTACCCTGCTGCCCAGTGATAAACAGAGTATTAAAATTCACCTGTCCGGCAGAGATTGGGAGTGGTACAAAGAGCTTCCGGCGGAGAGCAAACCGGGCTATTTGGTCATTGTCGATGAAACGCTCAAGGGCGGTGATATTTTTCTGGAATGTTCAGAAGGGATATTTGACGCCCGGATAGATATGCAGTTGGAAAAGATAGAGAAATACATCAGGGAGGGGTTGAAGTATGGCCGACTGGAAGACGCTGGCCCGGAAGATTGAACAATACGAGCCTATTTCAGCCTGGGGATTAGTCTCTAAAATCAGCGGCCTTCTGGTTGAGGCGGACGGCCCGAGGGTCAGCGTCGGGAAATACTGCCATATTATGGCTTCCGGCTCCAAAGCAATCCCTGCTGAGGTTGTCGGCTTCAGAGGAACAAAGACCCTGTTTATGCCGCTCGGGGAATTGGAAGGCGTAGCCCCCGGTGATAAGGTGGTCCCCCAGGATGAAACGCTGAATGTCAAAGTGGGGCCTGGATTGCTGGGTAGGATCCTGGACGGACTTGGACAGCCGCTTGATGGAAGATCTTTGAATACGGATCAAGCTTATCCGCTTCATAATAGGCCTCCCAGCGCGCTGCTTAGACCGCGTATTCGTGAGCCTCTGAACGTTGGCGTCAGAGTCATCGACGGACTGCTGACCATGGGCAGGGGTCAAAGAATGGGTATATTTGCCGGGTCAGGTGTCGGCAAAAGCACCCTTTTAGGGATGATGGCCCGGAATTCGGAGGCTGATGTAAACGTGATTGCGCTTGTTGGGGAACGCGGACGAGAGTTGCGGGATTTTATGGAGAAAGATCTCGGCGAAGAGGGTTTATCCCGGTCTGTAATCATCGTCGCGACATCGGACCAGCCTGCTCTCGTCAGACTGAAAGCCGCCTTTACGGCAACTGCGGTCGCCGAGTATTTCCGCGACAAAGGGAAGAATGTGCTGTTCATGATGGATTCCGTGACCCGCTTCGCGATGGCCCAGCGGGAAATAGGCCTGACCGTCGGGGAACCTCCGGCAACCAGGGGATATCCTCCCTCCGTATTTGCTATGCTGCCAAAACTTTTGGAAAGAGTTGGTTTATCGGAGAAAGGAAGTATCACAGGGATCTATACCGTCCTTGTTGATGGTGATGATCATAATGAACCCATTGCAGATGCTGTAAGAGGAATACTGGACGGCCATATTGTTTTGACCAGGGAGCTGGCGTCAAAAAATCATTATCCGTCTATCGACGTCCTGCAATCCATCAGCCGCTTAATGAACGATGTTGCGGATCCCCGGGTCCAGGAACTCGCCGGGAAAATCCGGGAACATCTTGCAGTCTACCGTGAAGCCAAAGACTTGATCGACATCGGTGCCTATGTGGCGGGAAGCAGCAGCCGGATTGACCAGGCTATCAAATATGATGAAAAGATACGCGCTTTCGTCTGTCAGAATACAAATGGAAAATGCAGCTTTGCCGAAATGCTGAGCTTCATGCAAAATGTTTTTGAAGAGGACGGTACGTGATGCCTTTCAAATTTCGGCTGGAGGCTTCTCTCCGGCTGGCCGAGCAGGAAATGGATATCGAGCAGGGCTTACTGGCGCAGGAGCTTAGAACGCTGCGCGAGGCGGCTGAACAAAAGGATCTCCAGGCGCAGCTTCTGAACGCGGCCTTGGAGAAACAGAAAATAGCTTGTCTTGAAGAGCCGCAGATGCTGAGTCTCTGGCAAAGATACTGTTATGATCAAAGGAATATTTTACTGAAGCGGGAAAAAGAAGTCGAAGAACAAAATATTCGGGTCGAAAAACAAAGGGAAAAGCTGCTGGAATGCCGAATTAAAACAGAAAAATACAAAAGGCTTAAAGAAAAGAAAATAAGACTTTTTCATATAGCGGAATTAAAGAAAGAACAGACTGAGATTGATGAAATCGCCCAGAACCTCAGAGGCTGGAAAACACAGGAGGATTGATGTGATTTTTTTGACAAGACTGAACAACAAAGAATTTACCATAAATCCCGACTTGATTGAGACGGCGGAAGCTACTCCCGACACGGTCATTACACTGACCACTGAAAAGAAGTACGTCGTCAAAGAATCCATCGATGAGCTCATCGAAAAGATTGCAGCATTTCGAAGACGCTGTCATCCAGAATTCAGAGGAGGAACCCGCAGTAATGAAAATTAAAAGCATTGTCGTGCCCCTTATCTTTATGGTCATTGGAGCCGGGCTTGGCGTAGGCGGCATGATTGTTAAAGATAAAATCTTTCCTGGTTCCGCTTCAGGCACCGCGCAGGTCGAAAAAAAAGATACGGAGGAAGTCGGACCGCTGATCGAAATGGAAGAGGAATTCATGATCAACCTCGACGGAGGTGGAATGGTCAAGACGAATATTGTGCTGGAAGGCGCAAACAAAAAATCTGCAGAGAAGATCACTGAAAAAGAAATATTCTTGAGAGACCGTATCATTTCTGTGGTTGGATCAAAAGGAATTGACGATATTCGGACAAATGAAGGACGTGAAAAACTCAAAAAGGAGCTGCTGACCGAGTTGAATGACGTCTGCGGCGACCAGATCAAAGAAGTGTTGTTTAAAAATTTCATTTATGATTAAAACATAATTTTAAGGAGGAGGGATTGGATGGGTGAAGTATTATCCCAGGCGGAAATCGATGCTTTACTAAATGCGTTATCGGACGGCTCAGTTGATGAAGAAACCATCAAAATGTCCAGCCCTCATAAAATAAAAGTTTATGATTTTAAAAGGCCCAACAAGTTTTCCAAAGGGCAGCTGAACTCCTTGCTGAATATTCATGAGAATTTTTGCCGTTCACTGGCGACTTTTCTGGCTGGGAACATGCATACTGCCGTGGATGCCAAAGTGCTGTCTACCGAGCAGGTGACGTATGATGAATTTATCCGTTCTTTGCCCTATCCGACGATCCTTGGAATTTTCAGCATGCCGCCGCTGGAAGGAAATGGACTGCTTGAACTTAGCCCTTCGCTGGCCTTCATTCTGGTGGACAGACTGCTTGGCGGTCATGGTGCGGAACCGGCCAAAAATCGTGATCTGACTGAAATCGAACGTAAAATCATTGTCAGCCGGCTCGGCAAGATCGTTCAATTAATGGGGGAAGCCTGGGCTGAAATTTTTGAAGGGAATCCTCAGCTGGTTAATGTGGAGACAAATTCCCAATTCACCCAGATTGTTGCTTCAAACGAAATGGTGGTTGTTGTAACCATGGAGGTGAAGATTGAAGAACAATCGGGGATGATCAATGTTTGTCTTCCATATATTGTTATGAAGCCGATTTTAGAAAAACTGAATAATCTGCTGCTGTTCTCGTCCGGAGGAAAGGTCATATCATCCGCAGAGAGAGAACTGATCCGGCAAAAGATTGAATGGGCCAAAGTGCCGATGAAAGCCATTATCGGTAAAGCCCAGATTACGATACAGGATCTGATCAATCTGGAACGGGGGGATGTGATCCCTCTGAATCAGGGCATCAAGGATCCTCTCTCCGTCTACGTCGGGGAATACATTAAATTTAAGGGAATGCCTGGTTTATTCGGAAACAAAATGGCAGTACAGATTACTGAGGTCATAAAAAAAGGGGGGAATGAGGATGGGTAACGGAATGCTTTCGCAGGAGGAGATAGATGCCTTGCTGTCCGGTTCGATGGATATCGATTCCCATGAGGCCGACGAGCCTGTTTCCCGCAGCAGCCAGCATATTGAGCTTACTGATATGGAAAAAGACGCTATGGGAGAAATTGCGAATATATCGATGGGGACAGCAGCAACGACGCTATCTCAGCTTGTTGGAAAGCGCGTTGAGATAACTGCTCCAAAAGTTGATTTGACCACAGCAAAGAAAGTATTTGAAGATTATCCCGTGCCGCATGTACTGATTGATGTCAAATATACAAAAGGGATTGAAGGATCCAATATGCTGGTTCTTTCCCGAGAAGATGGTTCCATTATTGTGGATTTGATGATGGGAGGAACCGGCAAGAATCCGACAAATGAACTGTCCGATATCCAATTAAGCGGCATTTCAGAAGCGATGAATCAAATGATGGGGTCAGCGGCCACATCCATGTCCACGGTGTTTAATTCCGTTGTGGATATTACACCACCCCGCGTTATCGTAGCGGAGAAGGACGAGGAGGCCTATGAATTAAGCAAGAATCTGAATGCCGATGAATTATTGATCAGAGTATCTTTTAGAATGATCATTGAAGGAATTATTGACAGCGTTCTGATTCAGGTACTTCCGTTTGACGTCGCCAAAGGCATGGCCGATAAGCTTCTGGGACAAATGTACACGGCATCGGCTCAGGAAACAGTACCGGAGCCGATGCCCCAGTATACTGCACCGTCCGACCCGGTACAGCTTGAGCCGAATATTCCGAGACCTCAGGCTCCGCCACCTTTGCCAATGGAAACCAAATGGCAGCCGCCCGTGGATTTCCCCTCCCCGAAGGTCCAGCCGACCTTTGTGCAGCCGGCGCAGTTTGCACCGCTTTCTTCAGGGGGGCTCGCAAGTCTACCGAACAATTTAGGATTGATTTATGATGTTCCGCTTCAGGTCAATGTTGAACTTGGTAAAGCAATAAAAACCATTAAGGAGATCCTGGACTTGGGTCCCGGATCCGTCGTTGAACTTGATCGCCTGGCAGGTGAACCGGTTGATATGATTGTCAACGGAAAACTAATTGCCAAATGTGAGGTTGTCGTGATCAACGAGACCTTTGGTATCCGTATCACAGAAATTGTGAATCCAAATGAAAGAATTGACACATTAAACTAGATCGAGGAGGAAGAATCGTGAGTAGAACAGTTTTGCTTGTTGATGACGCTGCTTTTATGAGAATGATGCTCAAGGATATCCTGGTCAATAATGGTTATCAGGTTGTTGGTGAGGCAGAAAACGGGAGGGTTGGAGTCGATAAATACATGGAGCTGAAACCGGATATTACGGTTATGGACATTACCATGCCCGAAATGGACGGGCTTCAGGCTGTAAAAGAGATCAGAACCAAGGATCCGCAGGCCAAAGTCATCATGTGCAGTGCAATGGGTCAGCAGGCCATGGTTATTGAAGCCATCCAGTCCGGAGCAAAGGATTTCATCGTCAAGCCCTTCCAGGCGGAAAGAGTGCTTGAAGCGATCGCCAAGGCGCTGAAATAGCCATGAACGATTATGATAAACTGCCTTATCCCGGTGCTTCAGGAGCTGCGGGATCAGCGGTAACCCCAACGGAAGCTTTTTCCTGGCCCGGTCTGATCGGGATGATTGTGGTTTTTCTGATTATTCTTGTCGTGGCCTTATGGCTGATCAAACGGCTGAACCGTTTCTCCATGCGGAGTATCCAGTCTCCGTGGGTAAGGGTCCTTGACCGGCAGGTTTTAAACGGCCAGCAGGCACTGTACCTGGTCGAAATAGCCGGGAAGATCCAGGTTCTCGGTGGGACGGACCATCATATTACAAAGGTGGCTGAGATCGATGATTTGGATGTGGCGGCTGAAATTCTTGATGAAATTGCACGACAACCGCAAGAAAAAATGGATGAATGGATGTCCGTGATCTGGAAGAAGTTAAAAAAGAAACAAAAGAATGAACCGTTTTCTGCTGAACTTGAGAGATTTCTCAAGGAGGAAAAAAATGAACATTACACTTGATGCAGGCCAGACCGGCTCTGCCGTTCAGATCCTTTTACTTGTTACGGTCCTTTCCTTTGCACCGGCTATTCTGGTATTAATGACTTCTTTCACCCGAATTGTTGTCGTTTTATCTTTTGTCCGTAATGCGCTGGGAACACAAACGCTGCCTCCTACCCAAGTCATTATCGGACTTTCCTTGTTTCTGACTTTTTTTGTCATGATGCCAACGTTCAACGAGATTAATACCCATGCGCTTCAGCCTTACATGAAAACCCAGATTACCAAGGAGGAAGCCTTGGACAAGGCCGAACAGCCGCTGCGAACGTTTATGTTCAAACAAACCAGAGAAAAAGATCTGGCGTTGTTTGTGAATATGGCCAAAATAGAGCAGCCCAAAACGTATGGGGATATCCCCACGTATGTTTTAATCCCGGCTTTTGTCATCAGTGAATTGAAGACGGCTTTCCAGATGGGTTTTGCGATTTTTATTCCTTTTATTATTATTGATATGGTTGTATCGAGCACGCTGATGTCGATGGGGATGATGATGCTACCTCCGATGATGATTTCCCTGCCGTTCAAGATATTGCTGTTTGTTTTGGTTGACGGATGGTCATTGGTGGTGAAGTCTCTGGTTTCAAGTTTCAGTTAAAGGGTCCCAAGAAATTTGCCAGAGGTGAAACGGAATGTCTGAAAATCAAATTCTTGCGATGGCTAAAGAAGCCATAGCGGTAGCAGTCATTGTTGGCGGACCGATCCTGGCCGTGAGCTTGCTTATCGGCCTTGTTGTTAGTGTCTTCCAGGCTATGACGCAAATACAGGAGCAAACGCTGTCCTTTATTCCAAAATTATTGGGTGTTGCCGTGATTCTGCTTATCCTGGGTCCTTGGATGCTCAATGTGATGACCACTTACACGGCAACGCTCTTTACGGAGATTGCCAAATATGCCCGGTATTAAAGCGGTCCAATGGAGGACGTAACTTGAACCTGTCTGATTACTTACAGTGGAATCTTATTTTATTTATGCTTATCTTTTCCCGCTGGGCAGGAGTGGTCATGCTTGCGCCGGTGTTCGGTGCCAAAGGCGTTCCGGCGATGATAAGACTTGGTCTCGCCGCAGGGCTGTCAGTCGTTGCCTATCCGCTGATTCAAGCCCAAAACCCCATGATACCGAATGAATGGATTCCGCTGATCGGAGTACTGGTGAAGGAGATACTCCTGGGCCTGACGATGGGATTCATTATCAGCTTGCTTACGATGGCTATGCAGGGAGCCGGGCAGCTGATTGATTTTCAGCTCGGGTTTATGACCGGAAACATTGTTGATCCGATCAATGGTATGCAAAGCCCGATGACAGGAAGTTTCCTAGCTTTGCTGGCGACCATGCTTCTTCTGGCTACCAATTCCCACTACTATATCATTGCTGCGGTGACCAGAAGTTATGAATTTCTGCCGATTAATCCTTCTGGTGTGAACTACGGCGCAGCATTCTTTATAGACATTACCGGGAAGGTCTTAAGTTTATCGCTGCAGATTGCGATGCCGATCTTTGGTGCCATCTTACTGGCCGATGTCGGTATCGGCCTTTTAGCGAAGACCGTACCCCAGCTTAATATATTTTCTGTGATATTCCCAGTAAAGATCATCTTTGGCCTCGCCATGCTGTACTTGATGATTACTTTCTTTGGTGATACGGTATCGCGGGTTTTTGATGTTACGATGCAGTGGTTTTTTGAACTGTTGAGGGGGTGGCGTACATAGCAGAAAAAAGGTTCCCGGCGACTCCTAAAAAAAGGCAGGAAGCCCGTAAAAAAGGCCAGATACTGAAGAGTCAGGAACTGACTTCGGCCGTAATGCTTCTGGCTATCGTCGGTTTGCTGAAAATGTGGCTGCCGAATGTGTTTCAAAGATTAGCCAACATTTTTACGTACACAGCAAATTTTTCCGGGGACTGGAATCTTCAGTCCCTCTGGAAGGTTGTTATCGATATTTCCTGGCAGTGCCTGCTGATTCTGGCTCCAGTATTTGCGGCTGCGCTGGTGGTCGCATTTGCTGTAAATATCCTGCAGACGGGACCGGTATTCATTACCGAACCTATGATTCCGAAATTCTCGAGGATGAATCCTGTTGAAGGGGCCAAGAGGATGTTCGGGCTGAAGGCCCTGGTCAATTTGGTCAAGTCTTTATTCAAAGTACTGGTAATCGGTTATTTTCTTATCGATATCATTCGCAAAAACATGGATGTATTTCCGGCGCTGCAAGGGGCTGAAGTCGGGCAGTCCGTCATTTTTTTAAGCGGATTGTTGTTTGAAATGGCCTGGAAGATCGCGCTGGCCTTTCTGGTGATTGCGTTTGCAGATTTCCTTTATCAATGGTGGGATTATGAGAAAAACCTTAGGATGTCCCAGGAAGAAATCAAAGAAGAATACAAACAAACGGAGGGAGATCCGCTCATCAAGGGTCAGATTAAGAAGCGCCAGCGCATGATGGCTATGCGCCGAATGATGGAGGACCTGAAGCAGGCAGATGTCGTCATTACAAACCCGACGCATTATGCAGTCGCCTTAAAATATGATACAGCCAAATATCCTGCTCCCTATGTCGTCGCCAAAGGGCAGAATGAAATAGCTTTAAGAATCAGGGCGGTTGCGGAAGAAAACAATATTGTGATTATGGAAAACAAGCCTTTGGCCAGATCGCTTTATTCCCAGGTTGAGCTGGGACAGGTTGTGCCGGGGGAGCTATACAAGGCGGTCGCCGAAGTCCTCGCGTTTGTCTTCCGTCTCAACAAGAAGAGACGATCCTATTCCGCGTAGCGGGAGCTGGCACCATTATGTCGGGGCAAGTCTGCGTGCCACAATTCCGCTTTCGGCCGTTGTGCCATCCATGGCACAAAAGGCCGCGTTGCGCCATCCAGGCTCCGCTCGCCGCGGAACTGTGGCACGCAGACTGATCTTATGCTTATTATAGGGTCTAGCTTTTTTGCCCCGAATTGAACGTAAGCTCATTCACGCAGGTTTGTATGCCATTGTGGAATTATGTACTTGCAGACCTATTCCAAACTATGAGAACATGCAAACAGTAAACTTCTTGAAGGAATACCCAAACAAAGATAGCTTCAGAGATAGGTCTCCGTGATATATAGCCAGCGTCAGCGGAGCATGGAGTGCGCAGCGCGGCCTTTTGACGGCCACGGATGGCCTAATGTCGCGGTGCCACGGATGGCAAGGAGCGACGCGTCAGGAAGACGCAACGGCCGAGAGCGGCTATATATCACGGAGACTTACCCCAAAAGTTTTTTTGAATGGATCCAAGGATCATTTTTGAAAACACAGAATTAAGTAAAGGAGGATACGGCAGAATGGCGACGACAACTCGCGCGGGCAGATTAGCAAGAAATACGGATATTATCGTAGCCATCGGCATCGTCGGCATTATTGTCGTCATGGTCCTTGGCGTGCCCGCAGGCTGGCTTGATTTTCTTATCACCTTGAACATTACCGGGTCAGTCCTGATTCTTCTGCTGGCTGTCTTCACGAAGGACCCGCTGGAGTTTTCCGTACTGCCTTCTTTACTGCTGACCATGACACTGTTTCGACTGGCCCTGAACCTTTCCACCACAAAACTGATTTTGCTCGAGGCTCACGCGGGGCAGGTCATTCAGCAGTTTGGACAGTTTGTTATCCAGGGAAATCCGGTTGTCGGTTTTATTGTGTTCTGCATCCTAGTCGTGGTACAGTTTATGGTCATTACCAAAGGTGCGGAGCGCGTATCCGAAGTCGGGGCACGCTTTACCCTGGATGCGATGCCCGGAAAACAGATGAGCATCGATGCCGATCTGAACGCCGGCATCATCACGGATCAGGAAGCCAGGACCCGAAGACTCAATATCCAGCAGGAAGCGGATTTTTACGGCGCGATGGACGGGGCCAGCAAGTTTGTCAAAGGGGATGCCATTGCGGCAATTATTATCCTGCTGATTAACATTATCGGTGGCTTTATTATCGGGATGGTAACCAAGGGCATGGCGGTCACCGACGCGCTATACACCTATACGCTGCTGACGATCGGAGACGGTCTGGTAACCCAGATCCCGGCACTGCTTATTTCCACAGCCACAGGTCTCATCGTGACAAGAGCCGCATCGGACAGTAATCTTGGCCAGGATCTAGCCAAACAGCTCTTCAGGACGCCAAAGGCGCTCTATATTACTTCCGGGGTATTGATAGCCCTTGCTATTTTTGGTATGCCTCGGGTACCCATGCTGATGTTTGCCGCAGCTACTGCCGGCATGGGTTACTATCTTCAGCGCAGCACTGCTCAGGCAGCCAAAATAGAATCGGCGGCGGCGGTTAAAAACGATATGGATGAGACCAAGAAGCCTGAAAATGTGATGAATATGCTTGGAATGGATCATATGGAGCTGGAGATCGGCTATGCGCTGATTTCGCTGGTTGACGCCGGTCAGGGAGGGGATCTTTTGGACAGGATTATTCTGATCCGCAAGCAGCTGGCTGGGGAACTTGGATTTATCGTTCCGGTGATCAGGGTCAGGGATAATATGAACCTGCAGCCGAATCAGTATACGATCAAACTGAAAGGCGCTGAGGTTGCTTCCGGGGAATTGATGACCGATCATTACCTAGCTTTCAGCGGGGGGATCGAGGATGATTCCATCCAGGGCGTTCCGACCAAAGAACCGGCCTTTGGCCTTGATGCCAAATGGATTAATGCGTCGGTCAGAGAGCAGGCAGAACTTTCCGGATATACCGTCGTCGATGCACCGACAGTACTCGCGACCCATCTGACGGAAATTCTTAAAACGCATGCCCATGAGATTATCAGCCGGCAGGATGTGAAGAAGTTAATGGACCATGCCAAGGAACAGTCGCCGGCAGTCGTTGAAGAGCTTATTCCTGACCTGCTCAGCCTGGGGCAGGTTCAGAAGGTGCTCAGCAATCTGCTGCGGGAAAGGGTATCGGTCAGAGATCTGGTGACGATCCTGGAAACGCTCGCGGATAGTGCTCCTTTGACAAAAGATATCGACAGGCTTACCGAACATGTCCGGCAAGGCTTGGCCCGCCAGATTGTACAGCCCTTCCTGAATCCTCAAAAAAAATTGCCGGTACTCACGCTTGAACCGAGGATTGAGCAGATGATTTTAGATAACCTTCGTCCTTCGGACTATGGCAGTTACGTAAATATTGATCCGAATGTTTTGCAGAAGCTCTTAAAAAAAATAGGTGCCCAAGTGGAAAAAATCATGCTGCAGGGACACAATCCCGTAATGTTGTGTGCTCCTGTGGTCAGGATAAGTTTAAAAAGAATGACAGAGCGTCAGCTTCCTCACCTGGTCATCTTGTCTTATAATGAACTTGTACAGGGAATAGAGGTTCAGGCTCTTGGAATGGTGGTGTTGGATTAAATGAGGGTGAAACGGTTCATCGGTGACAATGTGGCGGATACAATGGGGAAGATCAAACGGGATCTTGGGTCGGAGGCAGTGATTCTGCAGACCCGCCAAATTAAAGAAGGCGGATTCCTGGGTTTTTTTGCGCGTACAAAAGTGGAAATTACCGCAGCGATTGAAGATAGGCAGCCGAACCATGCCGCGATGAACCCAGCGGAGGAGGAACCTGTCAAGGTCGTTAATACGGATGCGATAAAGAAGGCCTATGAAGCTTACAGAGAAAAAGAAAATGAAAACACGAGAGAGCAGCGTATTTCCTATGATGCCCAGTCCGAAATCAAACAAATGCACACGATTCTGAAAGAAATCAAAGGGCATATCACCAAAGGGGACGTAAGCATCAGTGCCGAATCCAAACCTTACTCTGACTGGATCCATTTTATGACGGATAGAGGGGCCAGCAGAGAAACTGCCGCTGAACTGCTCGAGCCTATTAAAAACGATCTTGCCGAAGATCAATGGAAAAATAATGTGAAAGTATTTGAACTGTTGGAAAATCAAGTAGAGCGGCTATGTTCAAATACCGAAGTTATCAGGCCCAGCAAATCCAGGACATTGGTGGTCGCGATGGTAGGACCTACCGGAGTCGGGAAAACAACAACCATTGGGAAGCTTGCGGCAGGTTTCAGCATCATTGAAAGAAGAAAGGTCGCGCTGATAACAGCCGACACATTCAGAGTAGCGGCAGTGGAACAACTCAGAACTTTCGGAGAAATCATCGGTGTTCCGGTTGAAGTCGTTATGACGCCGGAAGGGTTAAGAGAAGCGATTGACATCCATGCCGACAAAGAGCTTATTTTTATTGATACAGCCGGACGCAGTCCACAGCACGATCTTCATATGGATGAATTGGAAGCTTTTCTGGACAAGGCAAAACCTGATCTGACAATGCTTGTCATGAGTGTTACGACCAACCTGGCTGACCAGATGAAAGTCTATGAAAGATTTAAAAAATTATCCACGCATCTGATCTTAACGAAGCTGGATGAGAGCTTTTCTCTCGGTTCCATACTTGATCTCTTGGCAAAAACCAATTTGCCTGTTGCTTATTTAACAAACGGACAGAATGTCCCGGATGATATTGATGCAGCTACTTCCGAGAAACTTACCCGGTACGTTCTTGGGGAGGAAAATCCATATGTATGACCAGGCCAGTACACTCCGGCAGATGGCGAGTGAAAGAGAAGTTACGGTACCAAAAAATATGCGGGTCATTGCAGTCAGCAGCGGGAAAGGCGGTGTGGGCAAAACCAGTTTTGTGGTGAACTTGGCCCTTGCTCTGGCTGAATACAATTACAAGGTGATCATTCTGGACGGTGATCTCGGGCTGGCTAATGTTGATGTCGCTTTTGGGATCACGCCGAAATACAATATTAAGCACCTGCTGACCGGCGAAAAAAGAATTGAAGATATTCTTTACCCGATTGGCAAAGGAATCAAAGTATTGCCTGGAGCATCCGGGATGGTAGAGCTCGCCAATTTGGACAGGGGACAGCTGAAAAATGTTCTTGTTAATCTTGGCCGTCTCGAAAAAATGGCGGATATTCTGCTGATTGATACCGGAGCTGGTTTAGGACATACCGTATTGAACTTTATCAGTGCTGCGGACGATGTCATTCTCGTTCTGACGCCGGAGCCGCCTTCCATGACCGATGCTTATGGGCTGATCAAATCAATCAAAAGCCCGACCGGAAAAGTGAATCTCAACATTGTGGTGAATCGGGTCAAGAGTGAGGAAGAAGCCAGGCAGGCCTATGAAAGACTGGAGCATGCGGTTACGAAGTTTTTGGGTATGCCCATCAGTTTATTGGGATGGGTTTACGACGATCCGTCAGTCGGGCGCTCCGTGATGGAACAAAAGCCGGTTGGGCTATTGGATCCTCAAAGTTATGCTTACCGATGCGTCCAATGGATTGCAGGAAATGTTGCGGGCGTATTTATGCAGCCTCCGACTCAAAACAGCGGGATTAGAGGATTTATTTCTTCTCTGTTGAAATTAAAATAACGTCTTTTGTCAAACGAAAATGATATGCCTGGTCAGAGCGCTATTTGGGGAGTGATGAAGGTGCTCTATAAAGACAAAATCTATGAGGGCTTAAGTGTCCAGATCGTAGTCCCTGAAGGAGAATATCAAGGCAGATATAAGACCAGGGTTGAAGAGGTTGGGCAAAAAATCATAACAATCGGGGTACCGGTTGTTGATGGTCAGTTTATTCCGCTCAGAGAGGGAACCGCGTTGGAAGTTGTATTTGTCGACGATCTGTCGGCGTATTCCTTTTCGACCGTTCTGATTAAAAGGTTTTCTGTGCCTATTCCAACGTTTATCATTGAATTTCCGGAAAAGATATTCAAAGTTCAAAGAAGAAAATATGTCAGGATCCAAGTCGTCAGTCCTCTTCAATATAGGACCGTGGAAAAAGAAGGTTTAGGGATTGAGCAGAAAGGATTTATGCATGATTTAAGCGGCGGCGGTTTGCTTTTTCAGACAAAAGGGTGTGTACCCGAAAAAACGCTGGTCGTAGTGGAACCTGTCATTGGGGATACGGCGATGCAGATTCCGGCAATAGTCGTTCGTTGCGTGAAAGAAGAAGAAAAAAATGCTTTCCTGGTTTCAGCGGAATTTTATGAGATTTCTGAAAGAATGCGTGATAAAATCATTTCCTATGTTTTTGAGCTGCAACGAGAGATGCGTAAGAAAGGATTGGTTTGAACATGGAGATATCTGCAATCAGGCTGGAAGCCTTTAAGGAAATTGGGAATATAGGTTCCGGGCATGCGGCAACATCACTTTCTAAGCTGCTGCAGGCAAGAATAGATATGTCCGTTCCGAAAGTTTGGCTTGTGCCACTCGAAAAGCTTAACGAGGCGCTTGGTGAGTATGATACGGTCCAGGTGGCCCTTTATCTTAAAGTTGAAGGTGATGCCCCCGGAAAGGCCATATTTGTCCTGCCGACTGAAAGCGCCAGGGTTATTGCCCAGAAATTGCTTGCGCTTCCGGAACGCCCGGATATTTTTGAGGACGAAATGGCGCAGTCGGCACTGCAGGAAGTCGGAAATATTCTGGTTAGTTCCTTCGTGATTGCATTATCCAAGTTTTCCGGAGTTTTTCTTCAGCCGTCCGTTCCGGCCATGGCCATCGACATGGTCGGCGCGATGATTGACGGTGTCCTGCTGGAAGAAGGGATGATCGATGACGACGTTTTGATCATAGATACGAAATTATCCGGAGTTAAAGAGGTGGAAGGAAAATTTTTCTTTATTCCGAATAAAGGTTCACTTGATAAATTATTAGGAGTATTCGGTATATGAGCAAGATGATCGTTGTAGGGATGGCTGATTACAAAGTAGGAAGAGCGCCTGACAAGCTGATGACGGCCGGCCTGGGTTCGTGTATCGGGATATGTGTCTATGATCCGTCAACCCAGATCGGAGGAATGGCCCATATCATGCTTCCAAGCTCTTTGGAGAGCCTTCAGGGCAATCCGGCAAAGTATGCTGATACGTGCCTGGCCATGATGCTTGAGGAAATGCTTAAGTTAGGGGTCATGAGATCGAGACTCAAAGCCAAAATGGCCGGCGGGTCTCAGATGTTTTCGTTTGGGAATAAGGCACCGCTCTTGAAAATCGGAGAGCGCAACGCGCAGGCAGTGGAACAGGAATTAAAGAAGGTCGGGGTTCCTCTGCTCGTCTATGACGTTGGCGGCAGCTTCGGGCGGACGATCACTTTTGATATTCAATCTGGCGATTTGCATGTGAGAACGATTAACCATGGGGAAAAGGTGATCTAATGGTGGAGTCTGATAAAAAACTTGAAGAAAACGCATTCAGACTGTCAGTTGTCAGCGCCGGAATTGTTCTGGTGTTTTCCATCTTCAACGGTTATCGTTATCCTGCTATTATACTCCGAACCATACTGGCTTTTTTATTTATTTATCTTTTAGGCAAAGGGCTTATTCTATTATGGAACGGAGTTGCTCCTCCGGTTAAAGAAGAAAAACCGTCTTCCAGAATCGATATCTTCCTAGGGGATACTGAAAGTCAGGACGATAACGCTCCCTACGAGACGGGGCAGCCGAAAGAGAGCCTTCAGTCACTGAAAAAACGGGTTCCGGGCCAAATCAACAACCAGATGATGGATCATTTGCCGGATGCAGCGGCCAGAGCGGAGATTGTCAGAAAAATGGGCTGGAGTGATGATCAGTAAGGAGGTGTAAGCCGCATGTATCAAGGACAATATAATACACCCAAACAAGCTGTATGGACAGAAGAGCATTTAGAGAAATTCCTGCCGCTCGTGAAGAGGATTGCAGGTCGGCTGGCGATGTCACTGCCGGAACATATTGATCAGGAAGACTTATTCGGTTACGGCGTATTTGGATTACTGGATGCGCTTCAGAGATTTGACCCTTCCCGCAGCGTGAAATTTGAAACGTACGCAACGTTAAGAATCAGGGGTTCGATCATCGACGGATTAAGATCGATGGATTGGGTTCCGCATTCGGCCCGTCAGAAGGTTAAACAGGTTACCCAGGGTTATGCTCAGCTGGAAAACCAGCTCGGACGCAGCCCAACACTGGAAGAAGCAGCCCGGCATCTGGATATTTCCGTTGATGAATTGAATGCGACCTTGCTGCAGGGACAGTATATGACACTTGTATCGATCGAAGATGCCAATTTCCATGATAACGAGGACATTACCGGTTCACCTCTTGATTTGATCATCGACCCGAGCTCGCAGGATTCGTTCGGCCAGATCGAAAAAGAGGAGCAGAAACAAATTTTGACAGAAGCCATTGAGAAATTATCAGAGAAAGAGAAGCTGGTGATCGCTTTATATTACCGGGAAGAGTTGACTTTAAAAGAGATATCGGCGGTGATGAACTTATCGGAATCGCGGATCTCCCAAATTCATTCTCAAGCCATCTTACGGTTACGGGGCTATCTCGGGAGACAGAAAAAAAATATTTTTTAAACCATTTTTGAGGACAAAATGGTTTTTTTATTTGACAGACACTAAAGTCCGGACGAAAGTTTGCCGATATATTGAATAGCAGTACAAGGAGGTGAAAGGATGAATGTAGTTTTGACGCCTGTCAATGTTGAAGGAGCAAAAACGGATTCTGCAGCAGGAAAAGAAGGGAAGGGCATTGACCAGAACAACCTTCTGTTTGCGCTTTTTATGCAGAATTTGGATCCTTCCAGCAAGGCTGATGAACAAACGCTTGGAGAAGTGGCGGGAGATCGTTCGGATTCCAATTCCGGAGAAGACACCGTTTCTGACGGGATGGCTTCGGAACTGGGCACATATCTGCAATTTCTTCAAAATTTATTTCCGGCTGGCATGGAGGCCACTTCCGGATCAAACGGAGACCAAAATAGTTCCCGGGTATCAGGTTCAGCGTTAAAAGAAAGCAATGCTGCCTGGATGATGCTTGAACAAGCCTTGAAAGAGGTTCTATCCTCATCAGCAGGGCAACCCGATAAGATTATGGCTAAGGGTGAAGGTTTGCACCTTGGGAATTACCTGAAGGCTTTCGGACTAAAAGGGATTTCTAGTTCAACAGCCAATTCTCTCGATCCAGCGGAGTTGGATGATATAGTAGGTTATTTAAAAGAACTTTCTGGGGAAATTATTTCACAGAAAAACCAGAATAATCAAGCAACAAACGTTTTTAATACGAATGCGAAGCTGCTTAACTGGCTGTCCGATAAATTATCTCTGATTCAAGATAAGTACGGAGCAGACAATTTGGACACGGCAGTCCAGGATAACCTAACCGGTGTGGCAGCGGCCGATGACGCTCAAAACCACGCGATGGACAGCATGATAGACCCCAACCAGATCTTTGGTTCGGGAGACAAGACCGATGCGGCGCTTTCCGGTTCAATGACGGATTTAAGCAGTGGGAAAGCAGGATCGCTTAGTGCAAATTCGGTCTGGAACCAGGTTTTGGACATTCTGAACAAACAGGGTCTGAATTCTCGAGAGATTAAGGAGCTCACCATTCAGTTGCAGCCGCAGGATCTTGGAAAGCTGAATGTATCGATGAAGCTGGAGAATGGGCAGCTGCATCTGGTCCTTAATGCTTCTGAGCAGGCTACGGGATCTTTGCTCCAGAACAATCTGCAGGACCTTCGGAACGGTCTTGCCCAGATCGGTGTTTCGTGCGGAACGCTGGAAATGGGCTACCGTCAGAATGACCAGCAGTCTTCACAGGACAGGAGCAATTACCGCAGTCAGCAGGAGACAGCCTTAACCCTTCAAGAAGAGGCAGGCGGTATTTTGCCGGTGTTTACTTCTTACCTGACTTCAAATATACAGGGCAATCGCATTAATGTCAGTGTCTAAAACGAGGAGGAAACGATGGCAAGCGTTTATCATGTAGCCGGTTCGACGACGGATACAACCAAACCCACAGACACCAAAAGCAGTACCGACAATGCAGCTTTGGATAAACAGGCTTTTCTTCAGCTTTTGATTGCTCAGTTGAAAAACCAGGATCCAATGTCTCCGATGGACAATTCCCAGTTTGTTGCCCAGCTTGCTCAGTTCAGCTCTCTGGAACAAATGGGCAATATGGCAACGGCGATTGATGAATTGAAGGAAAGTATGGTTACGTTAAACAGCCAATCGCTGCTTACCCAAGGTGCTGCGATGATCGGCAAAGAGGTTGTCGGGCAAATCACGACCGATGGGAAAACAGAAAAAATCACGGGAACAATCTCCTCAGTTAAATGGTCGGAGGGTTCTTTAACACTGATGATCGGCGACCAAGCGCTGGGTATGGAAGATATTCTGGAAATAAGAGAAGCCGGAACCGCTGATCCCGTTACGGAATAAAAAATAATTATTGGAGGTAGCGCCTTATGATGCGTTCATTATATTCAGCCATTACCGGTCTGAAAAATCATCAAACCAGTATGGACATCATCGGTAATAATATTGCGAATGTGAATACTGCCGGTT
Source organism: Dehalobacter sp. TeCB1 (assembly GCF_001707455.1). Classification (NCBI taxonomy): domain Bacteria; kingdom Bacillati; phylum Bacillota; class Clostridia; order Eubacteriales; family Desulfitobacteriaceae; genus Dehalobacter; species Dehalobacter sp. TeCB1. Next base: position 31,273 of record NZ_MCHF01000024.1, read on the forward strand.
ATAAAAGGCAGAGGGCCAGTTTTGCAACGATGCTCGGCCAGCAGATCCGCGGAGCTTCCGCGCCGACAACAACGATGGGGGGGACGAATGGCGTCAGCATCGGTTTAGGCAGCATCCTTGGTTCTGTGGATAAAGTCATGGGCCAGGGCAGTTCACAATATACGGGAAAAGCCACCGACATGATGATCCAGGGAGAAGGAATGTTTGTCTTGAATACCGGGACCAACAATGTGTACACCCGCGTTGGTAATTTTGATTTTGATAAAGACGGCACTTTAATTAATGTGGGAACCGGCGCTAAGGTTCAGGGGTATACCAGTGTCTGTGCTGTTACTGCAGGAAACGCGACCACAGCGGCTGTGGTTACCCCTGATGCGGCTAATCCGTGGGGAAATCCTCCTGTTCCGAATGGCATCAAGTTTAAGCTTGGTGAAACGCTTACCGGAGATACAGATTATACCTTGTCGAGCTATAGCATCGGTCAGGATGGTGTCGTTACGGGCGTTTATTCCGACGGAATATACTCGGTAACGAAGGCGATGTTTAAAATCGCCATTGCGACATTCCCGAATCCGGGTGGTTTAACTGCAGAAGGAAATAACTATTACTCCGAGAGCAATAACTCCGGACCTGCCGCTATCGATTCGCCGGGAGCAAAGGGCCGCGGGATGATTATCCCGAATTACCTGGAAATGTCCAACGTTGACCTTTCCCAGGAGTTTACGGACATGATCGTGACCCAACGCGGGTTCCAGGCCAATTCCAGGGTTATCACGGTATCCGATACGCTTCTGCAGGAACTGATCGACTTGAAGCGGAACTAATAATCCAGCTATGAATGGTATATGTAGTAAAAAGATGTAATCAAAAGATTAAAGGAATTTAGGCTTTTACAGAGAATTAGATGTTTAAACATTTATGAGCTTGAATGTTATTTTGCGACGAAAGAGTAAAAGGAGTAAAGGATATGCAGGTATCCACAGAATATCTCCGTACCCTGCAAAGCAGAATAGACCGGGTCGGTAATAACATGGCCAATAATCTGTCTTCAGGGTTTAAAGCGCAGCTGCTCTCCGTTGAAGAAGGCTATGATGCGCAGGATTACAGCAATACAATAGCTCTGTATGGTGGTGTGCCGGGAAGCGGAAAACCGGTTTTGAATATTAATCTCTACACCGGAAACCGGTTTGATTTTAGCCAGGGTAACCTTGCGAATTCAGGTAATGATTTTGACATGGCTATTGTCGGGGATGGTTTTTTTCAGGTTAGAATGCCGAATGGACAGCTAGGGTATACACGCGCAGGAATTTTTAGCAAGGACGGTGCGGGTAACCTAGTAAATAACCAAGGTATGCTGCTTGAGCCGCGGATTACTATACCCGGGGATGTTTCAGAGATCAGTATAGATGATAAAGGGATTATCAGTGGTGTAAAAATAGCCACATCAGAAGAGGATACAGAGTACTCTTCTGATGATCAGAATTCTAATGATGAAGAAAGCCAGGACAATAGAGTTCAATTAGGTAAAGTGCTGCTTTTTCGATTTGCTAACCCTAATGGTTTGGAACACACAGGCAATAATATTTTCCTGTCTACCGATGCTTCAGGTAAAGCAGTTGAAGAAGTCCCAGGTGAGGACGGCTGTGGAATTATTAAGAGTGGTATGCTGGAAAAATCCAATGCCAATTTGTTAAGCTCGATGACGGATCTGATCCAGATTCAAAGAGCCTATCAGGTGGAATTAAGGCTAAGGCAGGATCAAGATGAGATGACGGTTCAAACTATTGCGATGAGGAGATGAGTATGGCAGGTTGGCTGGATAGTCCGATTTTTAATTTACTCGAGGGCGGGTTGGATGGACTCGGACTGCGTCAGCGTGTCTTAGCCGACAATATTGCTAATAATGACACGCCCGATTTTAAAAGATCAGATGTTAGTTTCGATAAAATCCTGCAGGCCACGATGGACAGCATGAACAATACAGCAGCAGTATCCGGTACAGAGCCCGGCCATATCCCTATTATCGGGACAGGGCTGACTTCAGACGGCTTTGTAGTTAAGGATGAGAACACCACCTACCGCAATGACGGAAATAACGTGGATATTGACCTCGAAATGACCAGGCTTGCAGAAAATACGCTTCAATACAATTCATTATCCAGGATGCTGACGATGCATCTTTCCATGCTGAAACAGGCAATTCAAGAATAGCTATCCAAGAATAAACGTTCGTTGGAGGGGCGTGAGTTTTTTGCTCAGAGGATTATATACAGCAGCTTCAGGTATGATTATGAATAACCAACAGAGTGAGGCAATAGACCGGAATCTTGAAAACATGAACAATCCCGGTTATCTCGAGGAAAGTGAAAGAGTCACTTCATTTCCGCGTCTGCTGGTCAGCAGGCTTACCCCTTCTACGACCAGTGATAAGCCTTCGGAAAATGTTCCACTGGGAATCATGGGAACGGGTGTCTACGCGGAGAAAGTCTTATACAGCACAGAACCCGGTTTGATCCGGGAAACCGGGAATATGACTGATGTGGCGCTTAACGGTGACGGCTTTTTCGCCATTGAAACGCTTGACGGGGAACGTTATACCAGAAACGGACATTTTCAGGTTGATCCTTCCGGCATGCTCAGAACAGCAGGCGGTAATCTTGTTCTTGGTCAAAATGGAGCAATCGGCCCTTTGCCGGACGATTTCACCATTCTGCAGGATGGAACAATTATCAGTACTGAGAGCAGCCAGGTCATAGACAGACTTACAATTGTGAACATCCCTGCGGAAGATCTGGATCGTGACGGACTTACGAGTCTTTATAACAGCCAGAATCAGCCTACGGAGATACCACCGAAAAACATCCGGGTTGAACAAGGTTTTATTGAGGAATCAAACGTCGACCTAAATGCGCAAATGGTCAAAATGATTCAGGTAACGCGCTCGTATTCAGCGAATCAAAAAGTGGTCCAAACCAATGATGAAATTTTACAGAAAGCCGTCAATGAAATAGGAAAGGTCTAACCGGCTTCTAAAAAGTAGAAACGTGTAAGAGGTGATTACGATGGGCTCCCAATCCGTCATTTTCTCACTTGGTAGCGAAGAATACGGCCTCCCGATCGAGACTGTTCAGGAAATAACTCAGTTGACAGAAGTTCATCCTGTACCACAGTGCTCGAGACATGTCAAGGGCCTTATTATTATCAGAGGTCAGGCAATTCCGTTGATTGATCTGCATGCCAAATTTGCGATTCCGTCCCGGAATGAGGCTGGTTTTGCAATCATTATGAAAATTAATGACAATGTTGTCGGCATTGCCGTTGATGAGATCATTGAGGTAAGGACACTCGAGAATGTTGTCCAGGCTCCTCCTTTGGTTGCTGCCTCATTTATCGGAGGAATTGTCAATCTCCCGGATAGACTGATCGTTCAGCTTGATCCGGCATTTATTTTTAGAACCGATGAGCTGGAAGATTTAAAGGCTTTGGCCTGATTGGCTCCGCCTGCCTGTTTACTGGTGGCTGGAGGCTTGGTAGGCTAACTTGACTTTTTTCAGATATTGATTTATATTAATTTAAAATTGAATTCATTTTAAATTAGAAAAGGAGGGCATCTGAGTATGGCTTTGTGGGAATGCAGTGTATGCAAAAAGGTCTCTGAAGGAAGATGTCGTCCAAAACAATGTCCCGAATGCGGCGCTGATAAAGAAAAGATAGTGAAAAAGGATTAGCAGTGCATATCGACTATTACTTATATCTTTTTAAAATTAGTTGGCCGGCTTTGAGCGGTCTTTTTCTTGTCTGCATTTTTATAGGGACAAAATGTCTTTCTATACTTAGAAAGGCGTTGGCCGAAAAGAATTATTTCAGCAAATTTCTTGCTGCAGCCAAATCGCTTTTCCTGGTCTTGATCGTTTTTATTTACTCCCTGATGTTTATGGATTACAATCAGGATTGGCTGAACGACCCTGCAGTATCGAAAGGGGTCATCGAAAGCCTCACGGCGGAAGCTGAGCAGTATACGCTCATTTTACGCAGCGGAGAAGAGATACTCACGTTAAGTATTAATGCGGCTGCTTTCCATAAGCTTCATAAGAACGATTTAGTGGAAGTCACTTATCTTCACCAGAAAAAACAGGTAGTTCAATGCAGCGTATTAACCCGACAAGCTGACAATTTCATATAATAGCATAGCTTATGTTTGACATTTAATGGAATTGATTATTGACGTCTCATGATATAATATAATTAAGCAATCGTGTTTTTATCAATCACGTCCATGGAAAGGAGAGGTGGAACTTATGCGTATTCTTAAGGTAAATGACAATACGGTTCGCATTTTTATCTCCTTTACCGAGCTCGCAGATCGCAATATATCTCTTGCTGACTTGTTTCAACGTTCCGCGAGAACTGAACAGTTTTTTTGGGAATTGATTTCAAAAGCCAGAGATGAGGTAGACTTTAGTTTAGATCAGCCTTTCTGGATCCAGGCTACTGTTGCTTCAGAAGATGAATTTGTCATAACGGTAATTAAGCAGGAAGAACAAATTGATGCGGAAATTAACCATATTATTCAAACCGCTTTTGGAGAAAAGAAAAAGAATCCACGCCCTTCTCCGAAGTTTGCGTCTGAAAAGCAATGGGTATATTTGTTTGAAGAATTCGAAGATGTTATTTCCGCAGTCCGTCTTTTGCCGGGGATTCTCCAGCTTCAATCCGCGTTGTTCCAATATGAGGGTGAATATTACCTGACAATCAGCAATATTGGAAACCCGCGTAAAAAGAAACTGGCTGAAGCGATACTGGATGAATTTGGGGAATCTGTCATGACCACGGATACTTTTCTCAAAGAGCACGGTGAAACGATTATCGAGGAAGATGCCGTAAAAATCTTAAAACGCCTCGAGAAAAAGAAAAGGAGCTAACAGCTCCTTTTGTTTTGGGTACTAGCCGGCAGGATTGAAATGGCCTGCCTTGTAGAGCTTGCGGATACTGATCAGGCAATCCGGGCAAACGGGTTGCTTTTTAAACAACAGAAGCTGATCCTTGCCATTGCAGAAAATGCATTTCGATTTTTTTTTTGCTTGAAACACGCAGAAGTCGTATATTTTTGTTCCGGACGGCTCCATTGCCTTTCCCCCTTGGATTTATTTCAGTGGGCTGAAATGTTATTATGATAATATTAAACGATCCGGCTTGTCGAAATCCTAAAAAAAACCAAGCGGGTAAGAATGAACATTTTGTCTTAGATTGCAGAATTCGGGGTGTTTTTTTGAGAAACAGCAAACTGCGTCTTCTTCCTCCGGTAAACGAGGTCATTGCCGAATTAGCAAAAACCGATGCCTGTAACGGTTATGAACTTTCGGCAATTACCTGGGCTGTAAGGAAGGCTTTGGAAAAAGCCAGAAAGATTCTTTTGGATGATCTGAATCAAGATGGTGAAGAATTGAATAGTGGAAAAACTAAAAAACTTCAGAATTTTTTGCACTGTCAGCCTGAAGAATTTGTACCGGTCTTTCGAGCGTGGTTGTATAAGGAGATCCGGGCAGAATTGAGAGGTTACGGAAGTATGAAGAGAGTCATCAATGCTACAGGTGTAATTCTGCATACGAATTGCGGACGAGCACTGCTTGCTCCGGAAGCCGCCGCTTATGTCGCGGAACAGGCTGTTGTTTACAGCAATCTTGAGCTTAACCTTGAAACCGGAAATCGCGGTTCGAGGTACAGCCATATCGAAGAAATTCTGGCAGAGCTGACCGGGGCCGAGGCATCCCTTGTTGTGAATAACAATGCAGCAGCGGTACTTTTAATCATGAATACTTTTGCCGTCCATAAAGAAGTCATTGTTTCCCGCGGAGAACTGGTGGAAGTCGGCGGATCTTTCCGCATTCCTGAAGTGCTCAAAGCAGGAGGGGCAAAACTGGTGGAAGTCGGAGCAACGAATAAGACCTGGCTGAAGGATTACCAGGAGGCGATTGGCCCGGAGACGGCGATGCTGCTGAAAGTACATACCAGTAATTATCGGATTCAGGGATTCCAGCATGAAGTTCCGGTTGATGAGCTTGTGGTGCTCGGTAAAGAGTCGGGGATTCCGGTTGTCGTGGATCTTGGCAGCGGCAGTTTCCTGGATGGATCGGAATATGGTCTTCCGCAGGAACCGACGGTGCAGGATACGCTGAAAAGCGGAGCTTCACTGGTCTCTTTCAGTGGAGATAAACTTTTGGGAGGCCCTCAGGCCGGAATTATTATTGGCAAAAAGGAACTGATTGATTGCTTGAAAAAAAATCAGCTTACTCGGGCTTTGAGAGTTGATAAGCTGGTTCTGGCTGCCTTGATTGGAACGCTCCGTTTCTATCAGAGAGGGGAAATCGGTAAAATACCTGTCTGGAATATGCTTTCCCATACAAAAGATGATCTTCGGAAAGACGCGCTGAAGCTTAGTGAAATGCTTGCCGGCCTGCCCGGTTTGGAAATACAGGTTATGGACGCTGAATCCTGCGTCGGAGGCGGGGCTTTTCCGACGGCGGTGCTTCCGACTTACGTATGTGCGGTAAAGCCAAAGCAGAATTCCGTAGTTGATCTTGAAAGTTTTTTAAGACAGGGAGACGTACCTATTCTTGCCCGCATTGTGAAAGATGCAGTTGTTTTTGACCCTCGGACGCTGCTTCCGGAGGATTATCAGGTGATTGCAGACCGTTTACGGGAATGGAATCCGTGACAAAATACTCGTACAGCATTCTAAAATTTCTTACTAAATTGTTGATTTATCCTTTTGTATTTTATATTAGGTCTGCAGATCATGTTGTGATATAATTGCTTTTGAAAAAAACAAAGTGAGCAACAAGGAGAAAACGAAAGGAGGGAAAGCAATGTCCGGTGACAAAATAAGACTGACGCAGTACTCGAGCAAATCTGGCTGAGGGTGCAAGATTGGTCCTGGTGACCTGGCACAAGTTTTGTGTCACTTTCCAAAACAAACGTCCAACCCGGATCTTCTGATCGGCTTTGATACGTCAGATGATGCGAGTGTCTACCGTCTTAATAACAATCAGGCGATCGTCCAGACAGTTGACTTTTTTACTCCGATCGTTGATGATCCATATTCTTTCGGGCAAATTGCCGCAGCCAACGCCCTCAGTGATATCTATGCCATGGGTGCGCGTCCGCTGACTGCGCTGAATCTTGTTTCTTTTCCGATTGATAAGCTTGATAAAAGCATATTAATGGAGATACTAAGAGGGGGAAAAGACAAAGTTGAAGAAGCCGGAGCCTTAATCATCGGTGGGCATTCGATCGATGATCCTGAACCGAAGTATGGTCTGTCCGTAACAGGCATTATTCATCCTGATCGGGTGCTGACTAATTCCAGCGCCAGGGAAAACGATTTGCTCGTTCTGACAAAACCATTAGGACTTGGGATTATCACGACTGGGATAAAAAACGGGATTGTCCCAGCAACGGATGAGAAAGCCGCCATTGAGGTCATGGCACGGCTGAATAAGGAAACGTCGGAGATTGCAGTCCAGACCGGAGTAAATGCCTGTACGGATATTACCGGCTTTGGTCTGTTGGGACATCTTCACGAAATGATGAAAGCCAGCGGTATGCAGGCTGAGATATTTGCAGGGAATGTTCCGGTTTTGGACTGTGCCTGGGACTGTCTAGAGAAAGGAACAATCCCCGGAGGAACATTGTCCAACCTGATTTATCTCGAGGATTATCTGGATGCAGAGTGCAGTCTGGACTGGAAATTGATCCTCGGTGATGCTCAGACTTCAGGTGGGCTGCTTCTGGCAGTGCCTGAAGAAAAAATTGAAACGCTAATCACGGAATGTCATAACAGGAATGTGCATTCTGTCGAAATCATTGGCAGAATATCGAAGGGAGAACCCGGAAAAGTATTAATTCGTGGGGGAACCCATGCCTTTACCAAGACAACGATAAATGGAGTGGGACAGACTTGAGGAAAAAAAATAAAAAAAGGAAAGCTTTTACGATCATTGCAGTTCTGCTCGCAGGGATTATTGCCGGTTCGGCTGCCTTTGGCTACTTTTTCTTAAATCAAGGAAGTACAGGTATGTGGGAGAGTACAGAAAACGCAAGTACGGACTCTCTTAACAAACGGATAAGCTTCCTGTTAATCGGCGCAGACAAAAGGCCCGGACAGACTTCCTATAATACGGATACTATTATTGTTGCGAGTGTGGATCCTGATACGAAATTAATTTCTCTCTTGTCCATTCCCAGGGATACCAGGGTCAGCCTTCCCGGATCAAATTCTTACATCAAAATTAATTCGGTCGTGATGTACCGAGGAATTCCTGAGCTGATGGATGAGGTTACCGAACTGACGGGCATACTGCTTGACGGCTATGTCGTAACCAATTTTGACGGTTTTAAAAGTATTATCGACACAGTGGGCGGAATTGAACTCGATGTTGAAATGGATATGTACAAAGAGACCGGAGACGAAGTTGACGGCGTGATTGACCTGAAAGCCGGAGAGCAGCATCTGACCGGGACTCAGGTGCTCCAGTATGCTAGATTCCGGGGAGACAGCACCGCGGACATCGGCAGAACTGCACGGCAGCAGAAGGTTTTGAAAGCAGTGGCCAAAGCAGTCCTGCAGCCCTCAACCATTATTAAACTACCCAAGCTTATTCCTCAAATCAATGAAGTTGTTGAAAGCGATCTGAAACTCGCGGATATTCTAAGACTATCCAAGGCAGCTGCGGCTTTCGACAGTTCAAACATGGTGAATCAAACACTGCCTGGCTATGGACTTTATCTTGACAATATCAGTTACTGGGAAGTCAATCCCGATCATGCCAAACAAGTGACTAAGAATCTTCTGCTCGGGATTACCACCGATATAACCATCGACGGGACAGTCCTCGACCTGCTGAGCCCGGAACTTCGATCCCATATCACGGTACCCGGAGGCTCTTCAGATCCAAACGGCACCGCATCTCCAGGTCACGATGACTCGGGCAGTACGAGCGGGAGCAGTAAAGAATCATCCGGAGCAGCGTTGAATGACGGAAGTACGGGAACAAGCGGCGGAACCGGTACGGACATTGGACAGGGTACGGGTAGTCCGGACCAGGGCAACAGCTTGGGGCAGGATGAAAGTAATTTGAACAATGGCAATGCTTCAAATAAAAAGACGAAGGAAATAAAGCTATTAATCATTCCTGAATAATTCTCTTGTAGACAAATATCGAAATAGTCAGTAAAATGAGAGAGAATAATCATAAAATACTGTAATCATGCTATTACAGTATTCTTTTTTTAAAAAAATTATAAATTAACAGATAATCTTTGGCTAATTTTCGTTAATAATCTAATACATTTATTTAATATATATGTTTTTTTAGGACTAAAGTCCTGTGTGCTTTGTTTTTGAAATAAGACTATTTTTCCAGGTTGTTTAAGGAGAGTGCGGGCCATGAAAGAAATGATTGCAACAGGTAAAACGTTGGAAGAAATCAGAGAGAGATGGTCTCGGGAATGGGGCTGTGATCCTGAAGCGCTGCAGATAGAGACCATAGAGAAACCGGGAGTCTTCAGCAGACTCTATAAGGTAAAAGTAATTTTGCCGGATTCGGATAAACAAAATTTTCCGCAGGAAGATACTCAGGAGGAAGATACCCGGGTCCTCTGGGATCAAGTCAAATATACGATTTATCCCGGATCGCAGGTGCAAAGCATCGTTCCTTATCCACATGCTGGGAAATTATTTATGCTGGGCAACGAAATTGGATATGAAATGCCCGTTAATAAAGGTGATACCTTTGAATTCTATCCTTTGGTCCAGCAGGGTGGACTTTCCTGGGGAATCTCAGTTGAGCCGGATGGCAGCAAAGCTGTCGCGAGAGTCAGACACGCCCGTGCGGGTAAATTCGTCCTAGCCAATTCTCTCCCGAATTATTCGCAGTTTGTACTGGAACAACATGTTTCCTTTGACGCTTCCCCTGAACCTGATGAGCTGCCAACGGAAGCAAACCTGCTGAAAGAAATCAATGACAAAGGAATTGTTTATGGAATAAAGAGCAATCTTTGGGCGGATTTTATGGCAGTCGATGGTGAAAGGGAAATTGTCATCGCTGAAGCAACCCTGCCGATTCCAACTGTTCAGCCCCAGCTAATCGACTATGTTGGTGAACCCGTATTTCAGAATGAAGAAAGCAATGAAGAAAAAATTGATTATTTCGCCTGTAAGATTGTCCTTTGCCAGAAGGATGATATTCTGGCCAGGAAGATCCCGGGTAAAGAAGGGGTCCCCGGTACGAACATTTTCGGAAAAGCCACTCAGGTTGATAAAATCAAAGACTTCATGATTACAATGAAGAAGAATGTCTATCTGACTGAGAATATGGAAGTTAAAGCCTCCTGTTCCGGTACACCGGTAAGGGTCAATAAAAATACATACTTAGTTGAAAACGCGTTTATTCAAAACAAAGATGTTGATCTGAGTACCGGAAGCATCGACTTTCCAGGCGATGTGTTTATCGGGGGCAATGTTGCGGACGGACTGTATATTCATTCCTCCGGCACAGTCAAAGTACAGGGTTCTGTCTCAGGCGCTGATATTAAAGCGGAAACGGGACTGGCAGTAAGAAATAATATTATAGCCAGTAAAATACTTGTCGGAGAGAAACATGTCTCTAGATCCGAGTTTATCAAAACCATGCAGGAAGTCAGTGAAGGGCTTGCGCTCTGTGTTCATCAGATTGAGCAGCTGCAGGGAGTATCCGCCAATACGAGTGTTGGCCAGCTGTTCAAGGTCATCCTGGAGAAGAATTTTCAACAATTGCCAAAGAAGGTTGAAGAGCTGGAGAGACTGCTTAACAGCCAGGAACGCGGGTTTGTATCCCCGGAGCTTGATCAGGCGATACGTTCGGTGAAGCATTTTATGATCGGATTAGGACCGCTTCAACTTAAAGATACGCTTTATCTTAAAAATGCCCTGAAGATTGTAGGTTTCTTCATGGCCACCAAAGGACTGGCCGCCTCGGCCAGTGTTCTTTGTGACGTCAGTTATGTCCAGAACTCTGAAATCAGCTGCGCCGGCGATTTCTTCTGCCATAAAGGCGTGTACAATTCCATTTTAAAAATTGAAGGCTGTATGAAAATTCATGGTGTCTGCCGCGGCGGCGAGATCAGTTGCTCGGGTGATGTTTACATTTGGGAACTTGGCGGCTCGAATATCAGTGCCACGACAATCAAGGCATCCAAAGACAGCCATATCAATATTGAGTTTTGCCACGCCAATATTAAAATTTTCATTGGCAAAGAGCTGATCAAGATTGATGAACCGGCTCAAAAAGTTGATATTTTCAGGGACAAAGGGAACCTTCAGGTTGGAAAGCTAAGATGGGACGGTAGTACGCGCTAACGGGATCTGGCCAGTAACCGGCTGATATAGGGCAGCAGAGGAAGAACCATAAGCGAAGACAGGATGTTAAAAATTGTATGACCGTTGGCAATCTGGCGGCTTAGGCTTCCTCCAAGGAACCTGATCATCTCGGTCAGCGGATCCAGAAGCGGGTAAAACATCAGAACGCCAAAAACGTTAACGAACACATGAAATAACGCAACCCATTGAGCTGATCTTGAGGTAAAAGCTGAGACAATCAAAGCGGTGAAGCAGGTCCCGATATTGGCTCCGAAAATAAACGCAAGGGAGGTTGGCAGATCAAGCCAGCCTCTTTCTGTTAAAACCATCACAAGGCCTGCCGTTGCACTTGAAGAATGCAGGGCCGCCGAGAGAACGGTACCTGCCACAATGCTTTCAAGATAGCTGCTGTTTAGATGGAGTAGCCGTTCCTGGAAATATGAGGTCGAGGCAAGCGGGATCATCGCGGATTCCAAAACGGAAAGAGAGAAAAACATCAGGCCTAAGCCGGCCAACGCATAGCAAAAGAATTTTATTTTGCCTTTCAGCAGCCAGAACCCTAGAAATCCGGGCGGGACCAGCCATATGGCGAAATCCTTGAGCGGCAAAGACAAAAGCTGGGGCGTTACCGTGCTGCCAATATTGCTTCCGAGGATCAGTCCGAACGTATTTTGAAAGCTTAACAAACCGGCGTCAACAAAGGAAATTGCCATTACGGTCAGCGCTGTGCTCGATTGCAGGATACTTGTCGCCAGAATGCCGCTGATGAATCCTCTCCCGGTGGTTGCGGTGAATCTCTGCAGAACGAGCTGGAAATAAGACCCTGTGAATTTTTCCAGGCCATCTCTAAGAATTTTTATTCCTGTCAATAATATCATCAGGCCTAAAAAAGTAAAACAGATGGGGACAAGCATCAGCAGCTCCTTCAGCTTTTCAGAATAAGATTACTCGGTTAATTCTATTCGCTTGAACCAGCCGCATGTCTGAATTATCAAACGCTAGTACAACTTTCGTTAAATAATTACACAAGCAGCCCTAACAACATGATTTTTAATATATATATTTCTGTTAAATAACAAAAAAACTTGCGACCATCTGCCGCAAGTTAAGAAAAGAGAGGAGTGGGGATAAAATTGGAAAACGTGAGACTAATATCATTGTGTCCTGTTTTCTAAGAAACTATGCAAAAGTTTTTTTGCAGGAATTTGGTGCTTTTTATGGAAAATAGATTGCATACAGATGTTTCATATTCCGCCGGATAATCTTTAGATAGAATGAATCATTCGATCTAAGATTTAAAAAAAGTATTAAAGGTTACGAGGTAGGTTATGCTTGATTTACATGTTCATTTGCTCGGGCATCTTGACCGGGAAGTAACAAGGGGAAATATCCGTCTTTTTCTTGACGAGGCTAAAAAGAAGAATTTAGTTCAGATTGGTTTTGCAGATCATGATATGTACTGGAATGACCTAAACCTGGATCTGATCAGGGAAGTCGCCGAAGAGTATCCTGAATTGCAGGTGAGAATAGGTCTTGAGGTCGACTATCGGGAAGAAAATGAAGAACTGATCCGCAAACGGATTAGTTCATATCCCTTTGACTATACGATCGGTTCTGTCCATGAAATTAGCGGATGGTTCTTCGATTATCCCGAGGAAGAAGAAGAACATCTTAGGCGGGACCCTGACAGCTTGTACCTGGAGTACTTCGCGCTGGTGGAAAAAGCAGCTGCCAGCGGAATGTTTCAGATTATCGGGCATTTCGATTTGATCAAACTGTTCAAAATCAGGCCGCGGACAGACGTAAGGATTCTTGCAGGCAGGACCCTGGAAACGATTAGGAAGCAAGGACTGGCCATCGAAGTCAATACCAACGGACGGTATAAGCCTGTGCAGGAATTTTATCCGGAGCCGAAACTGCTTGAACTGATTTACCAGATGGGCATCCCAATCACCCTAGGCTCAGATGCGCATGAACCAAGTACGGTGGGACGTGATCTTGAAGAGGTTGTCCAGCAGTTAAAGCTATTCGGCGTAAAAGAAATAACCGGGTTTGCGGGGCAAAGACCTCATGCTTTGATGTTTAAAAACACGCTGATTGGAGAATAATAGAACTAAACATTGACGTTAATTGTTAATTGCGTTTCTTTGTTCACAATAACACAAATGGGAGATGGAAATTCAATGATTGAAAGATGCCGTTCCTGCGGACACGAACACGATGATATTTCCAGGGTCACATTTCGCCGCAACCACGTCAGCAACCGGATGCTTCCATACTGTTCCTATTGCCTGAGGAGATTATACAAGGTGCCATACAGGCCTTAGTATTTCAAATATTTTAAGGTTTGCATGGCAATCATTTTTCTTTCCGGAAATAGCTTAGCTCAAAAATACACTTGTCTTTTTGTCTGCACTTTGATATAGTTGCTGGTGAAATAGGAAAAGGAGGGTTGGGACTATGGCATACATTATTACTGACGACTGCACAACATGCGGATCCTGTGTCGATGAATGTGCAGTAGGAGCTATTAGCGAAGGCGACGGCAAATATGTCATCGATGCTGATACCTGTGCAGAATGTGGCGCTTGTGTAGACGCTTGTCCTTCTGGTGCAATTATTGAAGGATAATTAAATACTGCAATAAAGAAAGAGTATCTGAAAGATGCTCTTTCTTTTTATTGACGGCATTTGTCCAGTGGGTATATAATACAAATAATTATAATGATTCTAAAAATAGACTAAATTTATATACAAACTCAAAGCTTCTCAACAATTGACGAAAGGAATTGAAAGCCGTGAATGCTGTCGAAATTCTAAAGGGATTAAAGGATAAGGGAATACGCTTTACTCCCCAAAGGCAGGCAATTTTGGAATTTTTATTAGTTACTGATTCCCATCCCACTGCGGAAGAGATCTACAAACAGGTGAAGACGAAGTTCCCCGGTGTGAGCCTGGGCACGATTTACAACACACTGAATATGCTCAAGGAACATGGGTTTCTTCTGGAACTTCCTTGTGGGGATATGTCCAGCCGTTTCGATGGTAATCCGGTAAACCATTATCATGTGATGTGTTCGAGATGTGGCAGGGTTGTCGATTTTCATAGCGCATTAATTGATATGGATGCAATGGTCACTGATAAAACAGGCTTTGATGTGCATACCCATAACCTGGTGTTTTATGGGGTATGTCCAGGTTGTCAAGACAGCAAAGAATAAGGCTCTCCGTCAAATGTTGGGGTGAACTTCTAAACAAGAGAACGCTAAATATGATGCTGGTAATAGTTTCAGACTGTTATCAGCATTTTTGATGTCCGTGGATGGATAAATGCCGCGGTCATAACATCTTTCTGATGGATATAAGTGTAACTAAGGCTGCCAAAGCTTGGCAGCCAAGTTTTCTAATTTTTTGCAGGTTTTTTTAGGGCTTTGCTCGAAATAAATATGAAAATGCAAGATTTTGCGAGGTTTTATGTTTAAAAGATTTACAGTCATACTTGTTTCGATGTTTATTATTGCTGCTCTTGCAGTATCCATATGCTGGGAAAACACTCCGGGTGTTGAACTATACAGTGATAACCCTGTCACTAAACCGTACAGGATTGCCCAGGACTTAGGCGGAAAATGGAATAGCTATTCAAGCTTAAGACAGGCTTTGACCTATGAAAATGAGGCAATGGATAACATGATTGATGTTTTGGACCTCAACCAGGCCAAAGATTTGATTATACCTTCGAGTCAAGGGTTCGATGTTGCCGCTAAAAAATTTTCTGTTACCGGCAAATGGAGTTACAAGACGGCTCAGTTGGTTCTGGAAGGGGTAAACGGAAAGGTAAGCGTATTCTTAAACGGCATTGATGATGTGAATTTGATCGGTGAAGTTGAAGGAAACGGCGGCGTATATATTTTAAACTTTCCTGCCTCCAGATTTGATTTCAGCAAGGAAAACACGTTGTACCTGAAGGCTGAGAAGAACAGCGTTCAGCAGAACAGAATTTTTGGCTGGTTATGGCCGGAACAAGGAAAAATTACCGGTCAGGTACGCTTGGAGGCAGTATCAGAAACGACCATTGATTTATCGAGCATAGCTGTTTCGTATGATTCAGCGAAAAAGCAAGTGAAGGCCCGCGTGAAGATCAAGCATCACGATATGCTGGAGCAAGGACCTTGGGTCTTAAACGGAGCTTTAACCGCTAATCAGCAGAAGCTCGCCGAATGTGTACTTCCGCTGAGTACCAACGGCAAATTTGAGCAAGACGCGGAGCTGGTTTTTCAGGTGCCGACTGCGCATTCCTGGAGTCCGGAAGATCCTTTCCTGTATGAGCTTAATCTGAATATAACCAATAACCGCGGAGGCTATGACAGTCTTCAGCTCCCGGTCGGAATCCGTCAGCTGGGAACAGCAAACGGAAAATGGATAATGAACGGTACAGCCTTGGACGTCCGGGGCCAAATCATTTCCCAGGAACAGGATTACACAATTCGAAATCAGCGCCAGACGGAGACCTTTCTGAAGAACCTTAAATCCGGCGGCTATCATGTGATCTGCTTTATGGGCTTCTTCCCTGATGAGAGCTGGCTGTATGCCGCAGACAAGCTTGGCGTGGGCGTATGGCTGGAAATGCCTGTCGGTTTTACGGCGTCGTCTAAGATACCGGATCCGGCGGTTTTTGAAGATCTTGCTGCCGTTGCGGCAAAGCATCCGTCGGTATTAGCCTGGACGATTGCCAAAGGCATTGATGATTCCGCGGCTTCCTCAGAATACTTTCGGAAGGCTGGAGATATGATTTCCGGCTTTTCACAGTATCAACTTTCATTCCCAAAAGGTCCGGTTGATTCAAGCGTAACAGAGAATATTTTGATCCTGCCTGAAGGATTGCAGGGTGAATGGGGAAAACTGACTTATTATTCCGATGGGTCAGCCAACATGGTGCAACCATCAGATTCCAAATGGAAAACGGAAAAAGTTGCCGTAATTTTATGGCTGATCTGCCTCGTGTTTTTGAGCGCCCAAAACTTCTTCTCGATTAAATGGAAATACCAGGAGCTGTTTAATGATTTGCCCAAAAGGGCCGTGCGCAGAGCTTTTTTTTGGTGTTGTCTGTCGCTCGTGGCCCGCATGGGAACGCTCGGAGCGATTGTTGCTTCTCCACTTTTTAATTTGCCGGTCGATACCATACCGCCCTGGATTTCTTATGACTTCACCTGGCTTAAGGAAGTACAGGATCTCCCGTTCGCACTTGTCTGCATCCTTATCTCCTTCTTTTTGATCGTCTTAAGATTGCTGCAGGTTGGTGTTGCAGCTTCAGCCTTCCCTCAAAATCCGGGGACGTTGGGGCTGACATGCTGGATGGAAAGAAAATACGGCTGGATTGTTCTTGTTGGCGTTGCTTTCGTGCTGACAATATACGGCATGCCTTACTATTTCCCGATTGCGACGTATATCCTTCTGTCCGTTATATTCCTGCCTGCCAGGATCAGAGGCTCCTGGAAAGCCGGTGGGAAACACTCACGCCTGCTGATCGTTCCAGCCACAGTCTTTTTTGGCATTCTGATCACGTGTTCATGGCATTATCAGGATTTTTTCTATCTGATTCAAATGGTCTTGCCTAACATCGACTTTTCTTTTCATTTATTTTAATATTTATTACTAAATTCTAATCGCGATGAATTTGTTTGCTTCTTATAATGAAATATTTTATAATAGCATTGAACTAACTTGTACAGGAGGAACTCGAATGATCACGAAAGATATGGTTATCGGCCAGGTTCTCAGACAATACCCGCAAACTGCAGAAATTTTTGTGGCACTTGGTATGCACTGTCTGGGATGCCCGTCTGCAACAAGGGAGAGTGTTGAAGGCGCTGCGATCACGCATGGCAAAAACCCTGATGATCTGGTGGCAGAGCTTAACAAAGCCGTCGGACAGTAAGGACTCTAAATACACTCTAAGTGCCCCGATCATTCTCACAACAACAAGGCTCTGCGGTATATTCCGCAGGGCTTTTTTAGTGTATCATAAAAGTGTAAGCATTTTTGATAGAACTAAGTGCAGGTGAGATCGGTATTAACCTCAGGAGTTTGAGTGAAGGAGTGGAAGGATGTACGGTCTTGTTTTGGAAGGCGGAGGGGCAAAGGGCGCCTATCAGATTGGAGCCTGTAAGGCGATGCAGGAATTGGGCATAAGCTACGGGGCAGTGGCCGGTACGTCTATCGGGGCGCTGAATGGAGCGATGATTGTTCAGGACGAACTGGATAAAGCGTATGAGCTGTGGTATGAGATGTCTCCCTCGAAGGTATTTGATATCGAAGAAGTACGGCTGGAAGAACTTAAAAAGTTGGACATATCCCATGATGGACTGCTTTACTACATGAAAAAGACCAAGGAGATTGCCTCCAGCAAAGGCCTGGATATCACATTTATCAAAAAACTGCTTCAGGAAATCGTGGATGAAGACAAGCTTAGAGAATCCAAAATGTTGTTCGGATTTACGACGGTTTCCCTGTCGGATATGAAACCCATGGAATTTTTTCTCGAGGATGTCCCCAAGGGCAAAGTTGTAGAATATTTACTGGCAAGCTCAAACCTTCCTGCTTTTCAGCAAGAAAAAATTGACGGAAAACACTATCTTGACGGCGGTTTCTATGACAATCTGCCTTTAAACATGCTGGTGGGCAAAGGTTTCAAAGAGATCATTGCTATCAGGACCAACGCGCTGGGCCGTCGCAGAAAGCTTACGGACAGGGAGGTTCATGTTCAATATATTTCTCCCGCCGAGACGCTTGGCAGTATCCTGGATTTCAGCAATGAACAGGCCAGATACCATCTTGAACTTGGTTATTACGATGTTATAAGGCAGTTCAGGCGTCTGAAAGGCCAAAAGTATTATATCGAACCAACAGGGGATGAGGACTTTTTTATTCGCATGATGCTGTCTCTCGGTGAGAAAAAAATTTTGGCGTTGGGAGAAAAGCTGGGCTTTAAAGGCATTCCTTACAGGAGGATGCTTTATGAATATATTATACCGAAGATTGCTGCTTTGCTCGATATGAAAAAAGAAACAAGTTATGAGGAAATGGTAATTGCTCTTTTGGAATTTATTGCCCTGGAACAGGATATTTATCGGTTTCGAGTCTATTCGTTTCAGGATTTTCTGGAATTGGTCAGTACGAATTTACGGGAAGTGAAAACAAAAAGCAGCGGGGAAGCATTCGCCCTGCCTGCTTTCGTGAAGCAAAGCGGCGTTCTGCCCAAGATGGTGAAAAATCTGATTCTGCGGGAACTGATTCGTGAACTTTTCCAAGAACAGAATTTTGCTGCTGCGATCCTGCCAAATAAAAATTCGCAGGACATTACCTAACCATTATGTTTGGATTTTTTTGATTAGCGGATTAAGGAAAACATGAAAGATAGGGACTAAATTCCTATTTTTTTTGTTTTCTTTTTTTTGTAGCAGGAATTCTCAGAAAAATAGAGAATATGTGGGGTATAGTGGGTTGAAGTGGTAAGTTAGTGGTGCCTGGTGGGGTGAAGATTATGTTCATGGGGGAATTTCTCCATACGATAGACAATAAAGGCCGTCTGATCATACCGGCAAAGTTCAGAGAGCTTCTTGGCAATAAGTCGTTTATTACCAAGGGGATGGAGGACTGTCTTTTTCTTTATCCTGAAAACGGATGGTTTGATTTTGTGGAGAAGCTGAAACAGCTTCCGGTATCGCAAACCAGAGCCCGTGAATTTACCCGCTTGTTCTTTTCCAGCGCTGCCGAGTGTGAATTTGATAAACAGGGGAGGATCTTGGTACCTGCAAATTTGCGGGAGCGTGCTTTTTTGGAAAAAGATGTCGTTGTTGTCGGTGTCATGGATAGAATCGAGGTCTGGGATTCCTTGAAATGGAGAGAATACAGCACCAACGCTGCCAAAAATTATGAAGATGATGCTGAGTCCCTTGCTGCAATGGGTTTAATGATCTAGAAAAATACACCATCGTACATAGGGTAAACGAAAAGTGGGTACGCTTGCGATAAAGCAAAGGAAGGAATGGCTCTCAAGTGGTTTTTGAACACAAAAGCGTCCTGCTGCAAGAGACAATTGAAATGCTGTTTACAGACCCTGACGGACTATACGTGGACTGTACGCTGGGGGGAGCCGGACACTCGGCACTGTTGCTCCAGCGGTTGAGTGCTTCGGGCAGGCTGGTATGTTTTGATCAGGATGAAACTGCTGTTGCCAATGCCCGTATGAAGTTCACCAATAACTCAAGAGTCACTGTTTTTCAAAAGAACTTTGTGGAACTTGAGGATACGATTCGAGCGAATAGCTTATTGCCGGTAGCGGGGATCATGTATGATTTAGGGGTCTCGTCGCCCCAACTGGATGAAGCGGAAAGAGGCTTCAGCTATATGCAGGATGCAGCGCTCGACATGCGCATGGACCGCAGAAAACCGCTTACTGCCGAAGAAATCGTCAACAGCTGGAGTGTGGAAGACCTGACCGGAATCGTCCGGGATTACGGAGAAGAAAAATGGGCGCTGAGAATTGCAAAGTTTATTGGCGAAGCCCGAACTCACGATAGAATCAGAACAACAGGGCAACTTGTTGAAATCATAAAGAATGCGGTCCCTGCTGCAGCCCGCAGAGAGGGACCTCATCCTGCCAAGCGCACTTTTCAGGCTTTAAGGATTGCTGTGAATAAAGAACTTGAGGTACTGGAAGAAACATTGGATCAGGCTCTGCGTTGCCTGCAGGATGGCGGAAGAATAGCCGTCATTACCTTTCATTCTTTGGAAGACAGAATTGTTAAAAACAAATTTCAGTCCTGGATGGGCAAATGTACATGTCCGCCTTCTCTTCCGGTATGTTGCTGCGGGGCAAAACCCCTTGCGAGGCTGGTCAATAAAAAACCGATTGTTCCATCCAGGGAAGAGGAAAATGATAATCCCAGATCGCGGAGCGCCAAGCTTCGTACTGCTGAGAAACTTAAGGTCTAAATAGGGGGGGAGAAGAATACGATGTTAACAGCACAGAGAAAACTACAATTCAATGAATCCTTTGCCTATCAGGAATATGATCAAATTGTTGATAAAGGCAAGCCAAAGGCCAAAAAAGCCACCCCGTCCAAAAAGACCTCTCAGATGTTGAAGTACCGGGCCATAGCGCTCTTGGTCATGTTGGGGATCATTGGAATGTTCGGTCTGATTGGGGCCAAAACAGTACACATCACCGTGGTCAAAGCTGCGGAAATCAAAGCCCTGCAAAAAGAAATTCAGACCCTGAACGTAGAAAATGATCTGTTGCAGGTTGAAGTCGACAAGCTCAGCTCCGTTTCCAGAATTGAAAAGGTTGCTCTGGCGATGGGCATGGAGAAGCCGGAAGGAACGATCTATATCGCCAGCAGCCTGATCCAGCCTGAGAGTACAGCAGAGGTTGACCAAACTCAGAAGACTGCGGCGGTGCCGGATGAAGGCAAAGCCAATTCTATACTTGGAAATGTATTCAGCATATTTTCTAGTTTTTTTGCTTCAACCCAAAGATAGCGTCGCCTGAGTTTAATCTACCTCTGTTCAAAAGGGGTAGATTTTCTATGGTGCAATACATCAAGACGCGTAAAAGAATTCTCTTATTATTTGGGCTATGCAGCCTTTTCCTGCTGATTCTGATTATCCGGCTCGCGTTTGTTCAGCTGCGGGACGGCCCTTTTCTAAAAGACCTGGCGGATGCCGAGCATTACCGCGGCGTTCCGGTCGCAGCTAAAAGAGGCAATATTGAAGACTGCAACGGCAATATCCTAGCGATGAGTGTCAGTGCCCAGACAGTCTATGCGATTCCGGCCGAAGTCAGAAAATCCAAGAGGCAGGATGAAATAGCGGCCGGACTTGCCGCTATTCTGGATATGGAGCAAGGACAGGTCCTGCAAAAAATTACGAAACGGACTTCCGTCGAGTATGTCAAAAAGAAAGTATCTGCGGAAGCTGCGGCAGAGATCACCGGGAAAAATTTCCCGGGTATCGGTATTATCGAAGACAGTACACGGTTTTATCCGAATGGCTCACTGGCGGCGCATATTTTAGGTTTTACCGGAATTGACAGTCAGGGGCTGGAAGGAATTGAATACTCCAGGGATGAAGAGCTTACAGGAACATCCGGCAGCATCCTTACCGAATACGGGGCAAACGGCATAAAAATTCCCGGAGGCCAGCATGAATTTATCCAGCCGGTTCAGGGAAATACAGTCAAACTTACCATAGACAAAAACATCCAGGCTTTTGCCGAAAGAGAGCTGGCTAAACTGATGGCCGGCCAGGGTGTCAACATGGAAGGCAAAGTCCCAAAGAATGCCTCTATTCTTGTTATGGAGCCTTCAACAGGACGGATGCTGGCGATCGCTTCTGCACCCACTTATGATCCGAATAACTACCAAGCGTCCAATGCGTCAACCCGACGGAATATTGCAATTCAAAATGGCTATGAACCAGGGTCAACCTTTAAGATCATTACACTCGCAGCAGCGATTGAAGAGGGTGACTATAACCCGAAAGAAAGCTTTACAGATCCCGGTTATGCGACAATTTTAAACAAAAAAATCCGCTGTTGGAAAGCTGGCGGGCACGGAACTCAAACCATGGTGGAAGTTGTCGAGAACTCCTGCAACCCGGGATTTATTATGCTGGGGCAGCGCCTCGGGATGGATAAGTTTTATCAATATCTGACGGCGTTCGGTTTCGGGCAGAAGACAGGGATTGAAATGTCCGGAGAGGCGAAAGGTATCCTGGCCAAAAAGAAGAAAGCAACGGCCTTGGATCTGGCTACGATGTCCATTGGCCAAACCAATAATGTTACCCCTATTCAGCTCCTGACAGCAGTTTCGGCAGTTGCCAACGGGGGCACGCTGCTTGAGCCCCAGTTGGTTCAGGAAATCACGCTGCAAACGGGTCAAGTGGTTGTCCCATTTGCAAATAAGACGGTACGTCGGGTCATCAGTGAGGATACAGCTAAGCTCGAACGTGAAATCCTGGAGTCTGTCGTCACCAATGGCACGGGAAGAAGAACCTTTCTTCCCGGCTACCGGGTAGCCGGGAAAACCGGCACAGCCCAGAAAGTCGGCAGCGGCGGTTATATCCAGGGAGAATATGTTGCTTCTTTTATCGGGTTTGCGCCGGCAGATAATCCACGTCTAGCGATTCTGGTCGTCATTGATGGTGTCCCTTTCTACGGCGGGGTCGTGGCAGCCCCGGTATTCTCGAGCGTTATGCTCGATTCCCTGAAATATCTTGGCATCCAGCCTGATCTGAATGCTCCGCTCACTCCGGGAGAACCGCTTTATGGTGTGGAGTTTCCCGCTGTTAAAGAGGCCGCTACAGTGCCTTCCGTTTTGGGGTATTCTCCAGCTGAGGCTCAAAACGCCCTTAAAAAACAGGGATTCAACGTGAAAGTTGAAGGAAGCGGCGCAGTTGTAATTGACCAGATCCCGCATGGTGACGCAGAGATCGAAAAGGGTTCGACAGTGCTGCTTTATCTCGGAACGGAAACAGGTAAAGAAACCTTAGCTCCCTGGCTGGAAGTGAGTGACCCGGATGTGGAAGCGATTGAAAACCTGGGAGAGCGGATCCCGATCAGCCTGAATCCGGACCTGGCCGAATAAAGACGATAGGTCACAATCGGGATGGAGTTAGAAAAAAAAGCATGATTGTGGTAAGATAGCTGAGAAGAGGTGTAGCTCGTGTCTAGTTTTGAAAAAACACTGGCGGAAATCATTGACACTATGAAACAGGTTGAAGTGCTTGGAGATACGCAGACGGTAATTAATGGGATCGCTCATGACTCAAGAACGGTATCTCCGGGCAATCTATATGTATGCATTAGAGGTTATCAGGCGGACGGTCATGCGTTTGCCGAGGCTGCGGTCCGGGCTGGTGCTACAGCGTTAGCCGTGGAGGAGTTCTTGCCGCTAGCCGTACCCCAGCTTAAATTTACGGATACCCGGAAGGCTATGGGTTTTTTAGCTGCTGAGGTCTTCGGGAAACCATCCGACCGACTTGAACTTGTCGGTGTAACCGGGACGAACGGCAAAACCACAGTGACGCATCTGATTGAGCGGATCGTGCAGCAAAGCGGCAAGAAAACTGGTCTGATCGGTACACTTGGCAGCAGAATAGGAAACAATGCGTATCCCGGCCAGCATACCACGCCTGAATCGACGGAAATTCAACTTTTATTAGCTGAAATGGTTGCGGAAAATGTGGATCTCGCTGTGATGGAAGTATCTTCGCATGCGCTCGATTTGGGAAGAGTCAACGGCTGCGTATTCAATGCCGGGATTTTTACCAATCTGACACAGGATCATTTGGATTACCATAAGGATATGCAGGAATACCTCAAAGCGAAGGCGCTACTTTTCTCCGGCTTGAACGGCGGAAAAGCCGGCCAGCTGGCTGTGCTCAATGCTGACGACGGCTCCTGCGTTTTTCTGAAAGAACAGGCAGGTTGCAGGGTAGTCACGTATGGCGTTGACAACGAGGCGGACTACCGGGCTGTGAATATCAGGCTTTCAGACAGAGGTGTTGAATTTGACGTGCTTTTTCACGGGAAAAGCGCCGAACTTTTTTACAGTACCCCTGGTAAATTCAGTGTTTACAATGTCTTGGCCGCAATTGCCTGGGCACTGGAAAGCGGATATCCGACTGAGATTGTGATGCAAGCGCTTCACAGTATCAAAGGGGTTCCGGGCAGATTTGAGAGTATTCGCAAAGGCCAGCCTTTTCTGGTTATTGTCGATTATGCACATACACCGGACGGCCTGGAAAATGTTTTGCGTACGGCCAGAGAAATTACTGCTGGAAAGCTGATCACAGTATTTGGCTGCGGCGGGGACAGGGACCGAAAAAAAAGGCCGCTCATGGGAGAAGCCGCCAGCCGTTTTAGCGACTACATTGTCGTAACCTCAGATAATCCCCGGACTGAAGATCCTGATGAAATTATTGAAGATATTATTCCGGGGCTTAAATCAGCCAATTACAAGGTGATAAAAGACCGCCGCAGTGCGATCGACGAGGCCTGTATGGCAGCCGGTTCCGGGGACACGGTACTTATCGCCGGCAAAGGACATGAAGACTATCAGATTCTTGGCACGGAGAAAATACATTTTGATGACCGGGAAGAAGCAGATAAAGTTCTTAGGAGATTGGGTTATGTGGAATAGCGGTATAATTGCCGAAATTCTTGGCGGCAGACTTTACGGTTCGGAGTCGGCTTATTTTAAGGGATGCGTCATTGACAGCAGGGCAGCTTTCGAAGGAGTGCTGTTCACTGCGATCCGGGGAGAAAAGACCGACGGGCATCTATTCATCAACAAAGCTTTTGAAGCCGGGGCGTCAATTGCGTTGGCGGAAACCCGCAGCCTGGGAGAATTGGGGCTTCCGGTTATTCCCGCAGGCAAAGCAATCATTGCTGTGGAGGATTCTCTACGGGCTTTGCAGGATTTAGCCAGGGCGTGGAGAAAAACGCTGGATCCTGTGGTCATTGGGATTACCGGCAGCTGCGGCAAAACTACGACCAAGGATATGACGGCTGCCGTACTTGCTAAAAGCTTTAAGGTTCATAAAAATCTGGAAAACCATAATAATGAGATCGGGCTGCCACTGACCATCCTGAATGCACCGGCAGGAACCGAGATCATGGTTCTGGAGATGGGAATGCGCGGACTCGGGCAGATTAGGGCCCTTTGCCATATTTGCAGCCCTTCGGTTGCTGTGATCACGAATATCGGGACAACACATTTGGAGTTGTTAGGATCACAGGAGAATATTGCGAAGGCCAAATGGGAACTGGTTGCCGCTCTGTCGGAAGGAGGCATAGCCGTGCTGAATGCAGAGGATGCGTTCAGTGTCAACAAGGCAGCCGCTGCTGATGTGAAAAAAGTCTTCTACGGGATTTCCGGTAAATATGCGTCTCCAGATGTTTATGCTGTCAATATCCACAGCTCCGGGACGCTAACGACGTGTTTTGAAGTTGTATCCGGCGAGGACAGAGCTGAGGTTCGCCTCCCGCTGCCAGGAGAGCACAATGTGCTCGATGCACTGGCGGCTTTGAGTGTTGGGCTGGCTAAAGGGGTATCCCTGGCTGAAGGAGCCAAAGCACTCGAGGAAATGGAACTGTCCAAAATGAGGCTTGAGATTCAGCAGGGCGTTTTCGGGAGTACGATCATTAATGACGTGTATAATGCAAATCCTACCTCCATGAAAGCTTCACTGCACGTGCTGGCTGAAAGGGGAGGGGCAAAGACGATCGCAGTGCTTGGCGAAATGTATGAATTGGGGGATTCTGCCGTCCCCGGTCACCGGGATGTCGGTCGGACTGCTGCGAAGTTGGGAATCAACACGCTGATCACGGTCGGCAAAATGGCTGAAGATATTGCGCAAGGAGCCTCGGAGGCAGGCTTCCCTGTCTCCGGCCTTCATGTTTGCAGCGAATGCGCTGAGGCCGCTTCGCTTGCGAAGTCACTTATTAAGGAGATGGGTAGTGACGTGTGGATTTTAATTAAGGGGTCTCGCGGCATGAGGATGGAGCGCGTGAGCGGTGCGCTTTGTCAGGAAGAGTAGACGACGATATTTTTTCGGGTTGGTCTGCGAGCCACAATACCGCAATTCGCCGAAAAGCGGTATTGTGGCCTGCAGACCTACCCCAATGACTAAGTTATTTTAGCTAAGAAAGGAACATTCGGGAAGTGACGGAAAAAATCTATTTGGCGGCAGGAATTGCCCTGCTGGTAAGTCTTCTGGCGGGACCTTTTTTGATTCCGGTTCTGCGTACGTTAAAATTTGGTCAAAGTATTAGGGCAGATGGTCCCAAACGGCATCTTGCCAAGGCCGGGACACCGACGATTGGCGGACTTATATTTCTTATTGGAATAACAGCCGGGGTGCTGATTATTGCGGAAAAACCTTATTCACCCGGAATAATAACCATGCTCCTTGTGACCTTGGGCTTTGGCTTGCTTGGTTTTCTGGATGATTTTTTAAAAGTAATTAGGAAGCAGAACCTTGGCTTACGAGCATGGCAGAAACTGACCGGGCAAATCCTGCTTGCGGTGATATTAGTCGGAGTATCCACCCTGTACCTTGGTAGGGGTACAGCGGTAGAACTTCCGTTCACTGCTTTGGAAATAGATTTAGGGATTTTCTATTATCCGCTGGTCATACTTATTGTGGTGTATATGTCCAATGCGGTTAACCTGACAGACGGACTGGACGGACTGGCCGCAGGCTGTACAGTTATTTCAGCTGTCGGCTATGTTGGCATCGCTTATCTGGCTGCGCGGACAGGATTTATTGACGGCATCGATGTTTCTTCCAGCGACCTCGCGGTTTTTGCCGCGGCCATTGCGGGAGGCTGTCTGGGATTCTTAAGGTTTAACATTCACCCAGCCAGGATCTTTATGGGCGACTGTGGATCACTTGCTCTGGGCGGAGCGCTGGCTGCGGTCTCGGTCCTCAGCAAGAGTGAATTTGTTTTGCTGATTCTCGGCGGGGTCTTTGTCCTGGAAGGTCTGTCCGTTGTTTTTCAGGTTGTTTCTTTTCAGACCCGGGGGAAGAGGATATTTCGGATGAGTCCGGTGCACCATCATTTTGAATTGGGCGGCTGGAGCGAAAAAAAGGTTGTACGTGTTTTTTGGCTGGCTGCAGCCATCTTTACGTTGATTGGGGTTAGCGCCTTTTGGTTGATGATCAATTAAGGTTGGAGGGATCGTACTGTGGAATTAGCCGGAAAAAGAGTATTGGTCGTAGGCGGCGGCAGGAGCGGCCTGGCTGCGGCCCGGAAGCTTCAGGGCAAAGCGGCGGAGGTCTTTCTTACTGATATGCAGCCTTTGGCCAAGCTTACAGGTATAGATGAATTGAAACTGGACGCTGCTCATCTTATTTTGGAAAGGGAACCGGAGCTGAAGGATATCAGGCCCGATTTACTGGTTTTATCACCGGGGGTTTCCCCGTTCCTGCCGTTTATACGGCAGGCTTCAGCGACGGGTATTCCACTCTGGAGCGAGGTAGAGCTTGCTTTGAGGGATTCAAGGGCAGTGATTACCGGCATAACCGGAAGCAATGGCAAAACGACGACCACGACGCTTGTCGGAGAGCTGGCTAAGGAAACCGGACGTGAGACGGTCGTCGCTGGGAATATAGGGCTTGCTTTATGCGGCCAAGTTGAACATCTTGATCAGAACGGAATTGTCGTTGCAGAGCTTTCGAGCTTTCAGCTGGAACTGATTAATAAGACCAGGGTGAACATTGCGATCTTTTTGAACTTGACACCGGATCATCTGGACCGGCACGGTTCACTGGAGAAATATGCTGCAGCTAAAGCCAGGATTCTTGAAAACCAGACGGAACAGGATTTGGCCATCCTAAACTGGGATGATCCGACTGTTAAAGAATTAGCCGCTATAGCCAAGGCCCGGGTGGTATTCTTCAGCTTGAAGGAAAATTTGCCAGACGGAATCTGCTTAAATGGAGAGGATATTGTCCTGAAAAAAGATCATAGCGTTGCCGCGACGATCATCGGACGCAAGGAACTGCTGTTGAAGGGTGGCCATAATCTTGAGAACGTGATGGCTGCAGTGGCAGCTGCGCTCGAGTTCGGACTCGATATCTCCAAAATTGCTGACGTACTGCGTCACTTTCGGCCGGTGAAACACCGCCAGGAAATCGTTGGCAGATTTGAAGATATTCTGTATATTAATGACTCCAAGGGAACCAATCCGGACTCATCAATCAAAGCCCTTCAGTCCTATGAGGAACCGATCGTGCTGATTGCTGGAGGTAAAAACAAAGGCCTTGATATGACAGAATTCTTGCAGGAAGCACGTATAAGGGTAAAAAGTCTGATTTTAGTGGGGATGGCGGCTCCAGAGCTCGAGGAGATTGCTGTCCGTTTAGGGTTCCCGAAAATTATCCGGACGCTTGATTTTAAGGATGCTGTCAGTATTGCTATTACCGAGGCAGTGCCGGGTGACGTCGTCTTACTGTCGCCAGCCTGTACAAGTTGGGATATGTTTAAAAGTTATGAAGAAAGAGGGGAATTGTTTAAGGATTTGGTGCGTAAGCATTATAGCGAACCCGAATGATTTTGGAGGGGGGAGCTATGTGATCCGAAAATTTCTAAAGGTCGACCCGGTTCTGCTAGGCGTGATTCTTATCCTGCTGCTGATCGGGATCATCATGACCTATAGTTCCAGTGCTGTGAAAGGCTACCTGTACTATGAGGATCCTTATCATTATTTCAAAGCGGATCTGCTGTGGGTGGCTCTGGGGCTTGCAGCCATGGGTGTCGCCGTTATGATCGATATCGCGTTTCTGCATAAGTGGGCGAAACCTATTTTATACACAGCTTTGGTTCTGCTGATCCTGGTTAAGATCCCGGGAATCGGCAGGACAGTGAATGGTGCAACCCGCTGGATTGGACTTGGTCCGATGTCCATCCAGCCTTCCGAAGTGGCGAAACTGGCCATGGTGCTGACCATGGCGAGGTTCCTTACCGTGAATCCTTATCAAATCAAGTCATTCCGTAAGGGCATCATCCCTTCCCTGGCTTTGCTGGGTGTGGTCTGTGCCCTGATTATGCTGCAGCCTGATCTCGGCACAACGCTGGTAATTGCCGCTACTGTTTTCTTTATGCTTCTGGCCGCAGGGGCCAGAATGTGGCACATGGCAGGCCTTGGTCTGGCCGGGCTGGCGATGGTGGTTGCCGCGATTGCAGCTGCTCCGTACAGAATGCGCAGGATCTTTGCTTTCCTTGATCCATGGGCTGATCCTTCAGGTAAGGGCTATCAGACTATTCAGTCGCTCCTGGCTCTCGGGCCTGGCGGATTATTCGGACTGGGACTCGGTCAAAGCAGACAAAAATTTCTTTATCTGCCTGAGAACCATACAGACTTTATTTTTGCCATGGTTGGAGAAGAGCTTGGTTTTGTCGGTGCCTCACTCGTTGTTCTGCTCTTTTTCCTTTTCATCTGGCGCGGCTTCCGGACAGCCATGCTGGCGCCGGAACCATTTCTTGGTTTGATGGCCGTGGGTTTGACATCCCTGATCGGGATCCAGGCAATGGTCAATATGGGTGTGGTATCGGGCGTTTTGCCGGTAACGGGAATCACCCTGCCATTCCTAAGCTATGGGGGTACATCACTTTTATTTACAATGATCGGAGCCGGGCTGCTCTTGAATATTTCTGCGGCTGCGGGCAGATCTGAGGAGGTCTTTTAATTGCGGGTTATTGTAACCGGAGGCGGCACAGGCGGGCATATCTATCCTGCAATGGCAATCGCCAAAGCGCTGCAGGAGCGACTGAATGATATCCGTGTCCTGTACGTTGGAACAAGAAGCGGCATGGAAGCGAAGCTGATTCCGGAAAACGGTCTCGAATTCCGCGGGATATCCGGTCAAGGGATGCCGCGGCAGTTAAGCGCCGAAATACTGAAAGCAGCCGGCACGAACGTTCGGGCCTTATGGGAAACGAAAAGGATCTTGAAAGAATTCAGTCCGGATCTGGTTGTAGGGACCGGCGGCTATGTATCCGGCCCGGTGGTACTTACAGCAGCCTTTTTTGGTATCCCGACCGTTTTACACGAACAGAACGCTTTTCCGGGCAAGACCAATAAAATATTGGCCAGAATGGTCAAATGTATTTTGTTGACATTTTCGGAAAGTGAAAAATATTTTAGGGTTAAAGACAAGCTTAAGGTTGTCGGCCTGCCGGTCAGGGAAGAAATCGGCAAGATTGACCGCAAAGCCGGAGCTAAGGCCTTTGGTCTTGATCCCGGCAAGAGAACAATCTTGGTCACCGGCGGTAGCAGAGGTGCACTGAGCATCAATCAGGCGCTGACCGGACTCCTGCCAAAGCTGGCCGAATACCCGGATGTCCAGCTGATCTGGGCAACCGGGACAGCGACGCATGATACGGTTTTACATGAGCTTGAAACGCGTAACATCAACTGGCAAAGAGAGCAATGGAGAATCTTAGCCTACGTTGAGCATATGCCTGAAGCTCTGGCCTGCTCCGATTTGTGCATCTGCCGGGCTGGGGCATCCACGCTGGCAGAAATCTCGGCTGCAGGGAAGACCGGTATCCTGATCCCGTACCCGTATGCAGCTGAAAATCACCAGGAATATAACGCCAGGGCTTTTGAAAATAAGGGAGCAGCCTGTGTTATTTTAGATAAGGAACTGAATGCGGAGATTTTGTGGGACAATGTTCAAAAAGTGCTGTTGAATTCGTTTAAACTGGAAGAAATGGCCGCGCGGGCCAGGGAGGTATTTGCGCCTGGAGCTTTGGACCGCATTATCAATCTCTGCCTGCAGAATGCCTGGAGATAAACTTCTTTAACACTGCAAGCCGGATCAGCATACGATATGCTGTAAGGAAAAGGGAAAGGAATATCATGTACTTACCGAACATAAAGGGTAGGATTGAAAAAGATTATCCTTTAAAAAAGCTGAATACCTGGAGGATCGGCGGTATGACCGAACTTGCTGTCTGGCCCCGGGACACTGAGGAACTGGTCTCCGTGATTGATGGGTGCAGGAAGAATAACATACCGTTTCTGCTTCTGGGCCGGGGTTCAAATGTATTGCTGCCGGATCACGGATTCAAGGGCGTGGTGATTGTTGTTACAGCCATGGACAGCATTCGCTGGCATGGTGAAGAAGTCACGGCCGAAGCAGGTTATCCTCTGATGCGTCTGGCCCGGGAGGCAGGAGAGAGCGGCCTTAGCGGGCTCGAGTTTGCCTGCGGGATACCAGGGACACTCGGCGCAGCAGCAGCCATTAATGCAGGTGCTTATGGCGGAAAAATTGGTGATTTGGTTAAGAAAGTTAGTGTATTGACGGCCGAGGGAAAAATTGAAATTATACCGAAGAACCAGATTGCTTTTGGGTATCGCAGCAGTTCCCTTTTAGAAAAGGAATGCATTGTCCTGGAATGTACGCTGTCCCTCCATCCAGGGGATCAGGCCGTGATCCAGGCTCAGATGCAGGGTCTTATGGCTAAAAGGAAAGAACATCAGCCGCTGGAGTATCCCAATGCAGGAAGTGTATTCCGCAATCCTGTCGGAGACTCCGCGGGAAGGCTGATCGAGCAGGCAGGGTGGAAAGGACGCCGCCTTGGGGATGCTCAGGTATCTGAGAAACATACCAATTTCATTGTGAACAGAGGGAACGCCTCATCCACTGACATTTTAACGCTTATTCAGGTAATTCAAACAGATGTGTCCGAAAAATTTGATATTCAGCTCGAAACAGAAATACGCGTCATTTAATTGGCTAAAGGGGGAGGAGACATGACGATGGATCGTTATGTCATTACGGGAAAACAAAGACTTGAGGGAAGTATTCGGACCAGCGGAGCAAAAAACGCATCACTGCCGCTCATGGCAGCCGCCATTCTGGCCGATGGAAAAACAGGACTGCAAGGAATTCCTCATCTCACAGATATCCTTTGTATGGGCGAAGTTCTGAAAAGCCTTGGCTGTAAAACACAATTCAGCTCAAATGAACTGACCATTGATTCCTCTTCACTGAATGACTGCATTGTCGATGAAGCGTTAATGCGGAAAATGCGGGCATCCAACTTGATTTTAGGCCCGATGCTCGCACGAAACGGAAGGGTAAAAATATCCAGACCGGGCGGCTGTGCGATTGGGACACGTCCGATGGATCAACATATTAAAGGATTGCAGGAGCTCGGCGTACGTGTTGAAGAGAGACATGGATACATAGAGGCCACAGCGGGGAAACTCAGGGGCGGAGATGTCTATCTGGATATCCCGAGTGTCGGGGCTACGGAAAATATCATGATGGCTGCGGTTCTAACCGAAGGCACAACCATCATCCGCAATGCGGCCAGAGAACCGGAAATTGTTGACCTGCAAAATCTACTGAATAAAATGGGAGCCAGGATCAGAGGGGCTGGGACTCACGTCCTGCGCATCGACGGCGTTGCGAAACTTAAGAGTACGGAACACACCGTTATCCCTGATAGGATAGAAGCCGGCACGCATATGGTCGCTGCTGTCATGACAGGCGGGGATATCCTGGTGGAAAACGTGATTCCCGAACATATCAGCCCCATTATTGCCAAACTGCGCCAGGGGGGGGCTGAAGTGACTCCTTATGGAGACAGCGTCAGGGTACGCCAAAAAGGACAGTTTAAAGCGCTCGAAATTAAAACGCTGGTCTACCCAGGATTCCCGACCGACATGCAGCCGCAGTTCCTGGCACTGTTAACGATTGCTGACGGAACAAGTATTGTTTCCGAGACGATTTTCGAAAACCGCTTCCAGCATGTCGCTGAGTTGAGACGGATGGGTGCCAGAATCACCGTCGAGGGAAGAACCGCAATTATTAACGGCCGGCCCAACCTCGAAGGTGCGTTTGTGGAAGCAACTGATTTGCGCGCTGGAGCAGCTCTCTTTTTGGCAGCTTTGGCTGCTGAAGAGGGTACGGTTCTGGAGAGAATCGATCATATTGACCGGGGTTATGAAGATCTTAAGGAAAAATACAGGGCTTTGGGAGCAAAAATACAGCGGGTTGTCAAACAATAGTGTTGCACCTTGCCAGGCGGATAATGTAAAATAGATAAAACGAGAGCAGGAGAGGAAGATTTTGGCTCAAACCAGATCAAATACATTTTGGATCTACGCAGCGGCTTTGATCTGTCTCATTGCTGTAGGATTTTATATGTTTTCCAAATCAGATTTTTTTAACGTGAAGGAAGTCAGGACAGAAGGATTAAGCAATGTCACCGCGAATGAAGTATTACAGCTTTTGGGAACAGTAAAGGGTGAGAATATTTTTTTGACCGATAGCGAAGCCCTGGCGATGAAGGTCAAGCTGCACCCGCTGATTGATCAGGTGCAGGTAAAAAAAGAACTACCGGCAACGCTGGTGGTCAAAGTACAGGAACGTGTTCCGGTCGCAATGATCTTAACTGGTGACGGGGTTGTCGTCGTGGATCTTCATGGCGTCATTCTGAAGTTTTATGATTCCTGGCCCGCGGAAGACAACCCAGTGCTGACCGGAATCGAAGTCCCTGAAACAATCGGGCCTGGGCAAAAGATTAACAATGTGAATCTGAACAAAGCCCTTCTTTTGCTGGGACAAGCCCCTGCGGAACTTCTGCCGCTGATTGGAGAGGTTCACAGTACAACGGACGGGCAAATAAGCCTTTATATGACCTCCGGCATTGAAGTGAAAATAGGATTTGACGCCGAGTTTACAGAAAAGCTGAAGCTGCTTCAGGAATTGTTAAACAGTGAAGAATACAAAACAGTTGAAAAAGCAATTAAATATATCGATTTAACTGCAGGGAAACCTGTTTTAGGAAGATAGCGAGGGATAGATCATGTGGCTGCTGCCGGTTTTCGGATTAATTATTGGACTGTTCATTGGGTTTGTAAGTCCGTTTAGTATTCCGGTTGATTATACCAAATACTTTTCAGTGGCGATTTTAGGTGCACTGGACTCAGTCATGGGCGGCATAAGATCCTATCAGGAAGATCATTTCGACAGCACGATCTTCCTCAGCGGTTTTATTGTCAATATCATTATGGCCAGCTTGCTGGCATTTATCGGGGACAGAATAGGCGTAGACCTGTATCTTGCTGCCGTGGTGGCCTTTGGCACCAGATTATTCCAAAACATCAGTATTGTTCGCCGACATATCATTAATAGATATCATAAAACCTGATTGGAATCAAAAAAATTTAAATATTATGACGGAAAAAGAGGAGTAATAGTTTCTCATCTCGAACTCATATAGTTGGGTTGACGATTAACCGTTTGCATCGGAAAAACATAACCAATAGATGAGGACTAGAATAAGGAGAGGCAGGGGAAAAGATGCTCGAATTCATTAGTGATGAGATGCAGTTTGCACGGATCAAGGTAATAGGAGTCGGCGGCGGCGGAAACAATGCCGTAAACAGAATGATTTCCGTTGGTCTTAAAGGAGTAGAGTTCATCGGGCTGAATACAGATGCTCAGGCGCTTCAAATGTCCAGAGCAGCTGAAAAAATACAAATCGGCATTAAACTCACCAAAGGACTCGGTGCAGGAGCTAATCCGGAGATCGGTCACAGTGCGGCCGAAGAGAGCCGCGACGAGATTGCCAAAGCGCTGCTCGGTGCCGATATGGTTTTCGTTGCCGCCGGTATGGGCGGGGGCACAGGAACGGGAGCTGCACCCGTTGTTGCCGAGATCGCCAGGGAAATTGGAGCCTTGACAGTCGGCGTTGTTACAAGGCCTTTCTCGTTCGAGGGACGCAAAAGAGCCATGCAGGCTGAAAGAGGAATCCTTGAACTGAAGGAAAAGGTTGATACGCTGATTACCATTCCAAATGACAGACTCTTGCAGGTTGTCGATAAACATACGACGGTCCAGGAAGCCTTCAGCATTGCAGATGACGTACTGCTGCAAGGCGTACAGGGAATTTCCAACCTGATCACTATTCCGGGACTTATCAATCTTGACTTTGCCGATGTCAAGACCATCATGTCCGATACCGGTTCGGCACTGATGGGTATTGGACAGGCTTCCGGAGAAAACAGAGCGGTCGATGCCGCCCGCAAGGCGATTTCGAGTCCGCTGCTTGAAACCTCGATTGAAGGCGCGAAGGGTGTTCTGCTGAATATCACCGGCGGTCCAAGCCTGACCCTGCTTGAAGTCAACGAAGCTTCCGAGATTGTCGGTGAAGCAGCCGATCAGGAGGCCAACATTATCTTCGGTGCAGTCATTGATGAAAACCTAAAAGATGATGTCCGGGTAACGGTCATCGCCACAGGCTTTGACCAGCGGTCCAGCTTTGTCAAAAAAGTAAAGAACCCACAGGAAACAGCCAAGATGGATGACTTCAATCCATTCAAGGATCACGTGGATATCCCGAATTTCCTGAAGTATAAAAGATAAACACCGACTTTTAATCATAAAAGTTGGTCTATTTAATGCTGAAGGCGTCTCAAATAAGGCGTCTTTTTTGCTATCCTCATTAACTCAGAAAACTGCCGAAAGACTGATCAGGCTCTTAAAAGAAAACGACTCCGGAAGAATACCGGCACAACATAGCAAATTACAGATACCCACTCACCACCGCCAGGCCTGTCCCAGAATCTGAGGCGCCTCAGATTCTGGGACAGGCCTTTTTCACATAGTCACCCTAAGAAAACATAAGATGGTGGTAAGCTTATAAAAACGATAATGCCCAGAACTTACTAGAAAATATAAGGATAATTACGAGGGGGTAGCTTCAATGAGCCTTCGGTTAACTAGAACTCTCAAGCTAGAGATGCGTGGCAATGACGTCAGACAGCTGCAAATTGCACTGATCGAACTGGGTTATAATCCGGGGAATCCGGATGGTATCTTTGGTCCCCGTACCCAATCAACAGTAATGGCCTTTCAGCAAAATAACGGGCTGGTACGGGACGGAATTGTAGGTCCGGCAACTATAGCAGCTTTGAACAGGACCCTTACTGAACCTGCTTTTCTCAAAGTCGGTTCCCGAGGTCCGGAAGTTGCTACACTGCAGTCAATCCTTAAAGAACTCGGCTATGACCCAGGAATGGATGATGGAGTATTCGGGCCTAAGACCAGGGAAGCTGTGATTGCTTTCCAAAGAAATTATGGACTTACCCAAGATGGGATTGCGGGACCTCAGACTTTTACAGCTTTAGATCAGGTAATCCGCCGCAAGACGACGTAATTTCCACAAACGTTAATATTTAACGAACTACCACCAATATGCTGGTGGTTAATTTAGCGACCACATACATTGAATCCCAGAGGTTTGGCACGTCAGCGAGGATTAGAGCGAGCAGCTGCGAGAACGTGCAAGCGGGGTGCTTTGGGCAAGGCTGATACCCCGGAAAAGAAAAAATAACCAAATATCCCCCATAATCTGTATTCCCTTAGCCAAAAAAATCGCATCCCAAGCCCACGTAAAGCGACAGGATTTCTCTCTGTGCAGAGGTATAATTTGTTAATGAAATGACTTCGCGCAGAAAGGATTTCGGGTATGGTCTACCTGGATATTATTCTGTTCATCAATGGGGCTATGGATGCTTTTTTGTTGGTTTTTACGGCCCATCTGCTTCGAAAAAAGATTCAGGTTCGAAATCTACTGGGAGCAGTTCTTCTTGGCGAGCTGCCAATTGTATTCATCATCTTTGGTCCCTCGTGGGTCATCGCTGTTTCCAGAATCCTGATTCCTGTCGGCATGGTCGCAGTAGCTTTGAAAACCAGAACAATCCTTGACCTGGCTAAAGGACTCCTGTATTTCAGCCTTCTGGCATCCTTAAGCGCCGGAATCTATTATGCGCTGGCGGGTTGGCTTGGGCTGGAAGGCACAGGGCTGGCTTTAAAGGATTTATGGGTCCTGCCTGTGATTGCCCTGATTCTGACCGCAGGCTGCCGGGTCTGGGAGAGAATCCAAAAAACGACGTTATTTCTCGATAATGTATGCTACGAGGTTGAGCTGTCTTTTGAAAATGGACGGCAGGCACAGATTAAGGCACTGCTGGATACCGGAAACGAACTGCGGGATCCGCTGACCGGGACACCTGTGATGGTTGTGGAAGAAAAAGCTGTGGCCCAGGCCCTGCCGGAAGGAATTCAAAGGTTTCTGCTTATGCCCTGGCGGGAAAGTGCCAACCCCTGGACTTATATCTGGAATAGTGAAGACCCCTGTATACAAAAAATGGTGTTTATTTCCGCCAGGGGAATCAATGGCCAGACCTGGCTGCCGGGAATCCGGCTCGGATCTGTTAAGATCCGTCAGGGGGAAAAGGTATGGGAACATGCCGTTACCGCCGCCTTGGTCCCGCATGGTCTGAACTCGGAAGGTAAATTTGTGGCCCTGCTGCATCCGGAACATATTCAAAAGCCAGTTGGCAAGGAGGAGATCGCCTGATGAACCGCATCAAACAGTACTATAGGGTAGTTATGTCAGCATTTAAGAGAAAATTAATTTTTTTGTTCCTGAAACTGCATCGGGTAAGGGAGGTCTTTTATGTCGGCAGCAGCGAAGCCCTGCCGCCCCCGCTGCGACTGGAAGAAGAGGAATATCTGATCACGAGACTCGAGCATGGGGACCTTTCGGTGAAAGATATGTTGATCGAGCGCAACCTAAGACTGGTTGTTTATATCTCCCGCAAATTTGAGAACACGGGAATCGGTATCGAGGATTTGGTCTCGATCGGGACGATCGGTTTGATTAAAGCGGTCAATACCTTTGATCCCGCCAAGAAAATCAAGCTGGCCACTTACGCTTCCCGCTGTATTGAAAATGAAATTCTGATGTATCTGCGCAGAAATAATAAAATAAGGACAGAGGTTTCTTTCGATGAACCTCTGAATATCGACTGGGACGGCAATGAGCTGCTTCTGTCCGATGTACTGGGAACCGAGAACGATATCATCTCGCGCCCGATTGAAGAGGAAGTCGACAGGCAGCTGCTGGACCTCGCAATGGGCAGTCTAAGTGAGCGGGAAAAACTGATCATGGAGCTTAGATTCGGCATGGGCGGATGCGAAGAAAAGACGCAAAAGGAGGTGGCTGACCGCCTCGGGATCTCGCAATCATACATATCCAGACTCGAAAAGCGCATCATACGCAGGCTGCGGAAAGAATTTGTCCGGTTGGAATGACGATTTGGAATAACTTGTCTGCTGTCAGGGCATACTCTCCAGAGAATAACCATGAAAAACCACATCTGGAGGGTATTTTAATGGTCTTAAACAAGGTTGAGATCTGCGGAGTGAATACGTCCAAACTGCCCGTCTTAAGTGGTGCCAAGATGAAAGAACTGTTTTTGAAATTTCAGGCCGGGGACAAGTCGGCTCGCGAACAACTAGTCCGGGGAAACCTTCGCCTGGTGCTCAGCGTGATTCAGCGGTTCAGCAATAGAGGGGAGCATGTGGACGACCTTTTTCAGGTAGGCTGTATCGGCTTGATGAAGGCGATCGACAATTTTGATCTTGGTCAGAACGTCAAGTTTTCTACCTACGCTGTCCCAATGATTATCGGGGAGATACGGCGCTATTTAAGGGATAACAATCCGATCAGAGTCAGCAGATCTTTACGGGATATCGCCTATAAAGCCCTACAGGTTCGGGATAAGCTGGCGTCCGAGTGCTCGCGGGAGCCGACAATCAATGAGATTGCCGAGAAACTGGAAATCTCTCACGAAGATGTTATTTTTGCGCTCGATGCGATCCAGGAACCTGTGTCGCTTTTTGAACCGATCTATCATGACGGTGGCGATCCGATTTTTGTCATGGATCAGATCGGTGATGACAAACAGTCGGACAAACTTTGGTTGGAATCACTTTCGATCAAGGAAGGTATGGGCAAACTCGGAGAAAGGGAAAAGAAGATTATCTCACTGCGCTTCTTCCAGGGTAAAACCCAGATGGAAGTGGCCGAAGAAATTGGGATATCCCAGGCCCAGGTTTCCCGCCTGGAAAAGGCAGCTCTGAAGTATATGCGCAAGCATGTCTAAATTCAATTCAAATATG
The DNA here is from genome assembly GCF_001707455.1 of Dehalobacter sp. TeCB1. NCBI lineage: Bacteria > Bacillati > Bacillota > Clostridia > Eubacteriales > Desulfitobacteriaceae > Dehalobacter > Dehalobacter sp. TeCB1. The sequence continues at coordinate 70,226 of NZ_MCHF01000024.1, forward strand.
TCATGATTGCAACCCCTCCTCATATGATAGTAAGTGAGAGGAGGGGCTTTGCCATGAGAGTCTCTGAATTGAGGGTACTCGATATTATCAATATAGAGGACGGGCGGCGCTTAGGGCCGGTCATCGACCTTGATCTGGATTTGGAAAAAGGAATTGTGAAAGGCATCGTTATCATGGCTTCCTCCCGGGCGAAAGGCTTCTTTGGCAGTGGGAAGGCGGGCGACGTATTTGTTCCTTGGGAAAAAGTGATCAAGATCGGTATTGATGTAATCCTGGTCGACGGCAGGGATTTAATCAATATCAACTATTAAAAATTGTAAAAGAGCTGTATTCAAAGGTTTTTTTCGATATAATAGATAGAGATGATTTAAGGTTTGACTGCAATGAGGTATAATCATATGGCATGGGAAAGACAAACGGTCGGCGGGCTGGCTTACCTGAAAATTCCTAAATGGTCCCTTCACGGAGTAACCGCCGTGTTCTCGACCAGGGACGGGGGCGTCGGCAGCCCGCCTTATTCCTCTTTGAATCTGGCTTTGCATGTCGGTGATACGATTGATGATGTTTTACATAATAGACGGATATTTCTGGCCGGAATAGGGCGTTCACCAGAAGACTGTGTCACCGCTGAACAGGTTCACGGCACTGCTGTACGGTTTGTAACAGAAAAAGACCGGGGCAGGGGTATGCAGGATTTGGTATCGGCGCTGCCATCCTGCGATGGAATGCTTACAGCGCAGGATGTAGGGTTGCTAACTTTTTATGCGGATTGTGTGCCTGTCTTCTTTTTTCATCCGCGCAGCAGAATCATCGGGCTTGCGCATGCCGGCTGGAGAGGAACGGCAGCTAATATCGTCCAAGAGATGGTGAACAGGATGATTCAAGTTGGAGCTGATGCGGAAGAATGTTTGGCCGCGATCGGCCCCTGCATCGGACCGTGCTGTTATGTCGTTGGAGATTCCGTCGCTTCAATATTTCGAGAAAAATGGAACGAACCTTCCGTGCTTTCGGAAACGGAACCGGGTGAGTACAGTCTGGATTTACAGGAAGCAAACCGTCAGTTGTTGATCTCCGCCGGAATTCGTGCAGAGAATATATCGACCGCTCAAATGTGCACATCTTGTCATGCCGGGGAATTCTTTTCTTACAGGAGAGAAGGGATAACCGGCAGGATGGCCGCTTATATCGGATTCTCATAAGTACTGTTTGTAAGAGGAATGATGATGGCTAAAAAAACCAGAAAAAGATTTAATGTATTTTTTATGATATTGGTTTTGTCTATAATCGGCCTATTCCTTTGGGATTACCGGTCATCGTGGATTGCCGGCTCACTTTCGTTTGAGACTGTTCATCAGGGCCTTGTACAACACGAAAAAACAGTGAAGGCCGTATTTGCCAATACGGAAACCGTACTGACGGCGCCGGCTGAAGGAACCGTTGTACTGGTTGGCGCGGAAGGAAGAAGATTTAAAAAGGGTGAATCAGTAGCCCGCGTGATCCCTGCCGGAGTAGGACATGAGCAATCTGACTCAGGGATATGGATAAGCGCACCGGTTTCGGGCCTGTTTTATTCGCAGCGGGACGGGCTGGAACAGATCATGACATCGGAAAATCTGATGAATATGGATCTGGACAGATTATTGGCCCAGACGCAAAATGACGGGACAGAAACGAAGCAGACAGAGACTGCCCAGGGGAACGGTCAATCTGCGGATAACAGTCAGAATACCACGGTCAGTCTGCATTCCCCGATCGGCAAGATGGTGAACAACCTTTATCCGAGCTGGGTATTTGTGTATCTGGGGATCCAGGATTCCCTGGCTATTGGAGATGTTGTTGAGTTTGTGATTGATGACGAAGAATGCTATGGTACGGTCATGAAACTTTCGGCGCAGCCCGGAGGAGCAGTGATCCGTTTTAGTCAATATGTTCAAGGGACAACGGAGAACAGGATACGCGAAATTATCTGGAGATTTCGGTCCCCGACCAAGGGTTCGGTCGTTCCTGCCAGTGCCTTGTGCACCTCCGGTGAGGAAAAAGGAGTCTATGTCCTGGAGGATGGCGTGATCCGCTACCAGAGTGTCATCGTCAAGGACAGCAACGAGAATTTAGTCTGTGTCGAAGGTCTTCCAGAAGGCGTTCGGGTTGTCGTTAACCCGGTAGAGGGCATTGAAGGCATGTATGTAAAGTCTTGATTTAAAAAAGTTTTAAAAAAGTCAACAAATCCAAGCCATTTCTTGCATAAAAAGCAGGGAAATCAAGGAAAATGTAGAACATATAAATGATCATACGCCAACAAAGGCGGCAGGAGTACAATGAGTATAGTCAATAACATTTCGGAAGTACAGCAAAAAATCGCGGCAGCTGCTGCGAGAGCAGGCCGCAGCCCGAAAGATATCGCACTTCTGGCCGTATCCAAGACAGTACCTGAAGACAGGATCATGGAAGCATACAGGGCAGGCTTAAGGGCTTTCGGGGAAAATAAAGTACAGGAGTGGCAGACCAAGCATCTCTTGCTGCCGCAGGATTGCCAGTGGCATATCATTGGCCACCTGCAGACGAATAAGGTAAAATACCTAGACGACAGCATCGCGCTCATTCATTCGCTGGATCGCTTTGCTCTGTTGGAGAAGCTGAATCTGGAAGGGGAAAAACGCCAGATCAGATGGAAGACGCTTGTCCAGGTCAATGTTGCGAGGGATGAGGCCAAAGCCGGTCTCGAGATCGAAGAAATTCAGGACTTTATGGATAGCGTGCACGATTTCCCCTATGTGACTGTTCACGGACTAATGACGATTGGGGCCCTTAATGCCGGACCCGAAGAAACAAGAGGGTATTTCCGGAAACTCAGGGAGATCAGAGATGATTTACTGACGAAAGGTGCCGGAGGGCCTGATGGTCTTCCCCACTTGTCGATGGGGATGAGCCAGGATTATGAAACTGCGGTCGAAGAGGGCACTACGATTGTCCGGGTCGGAAGCACGATTTTTGGACACAGGAATTAATATATTTTAAATAAAACTTATAGAAAAATTAAAATCATGGAGGATGAAAATGGCAAAGATACTTGACAAATTTATAGGTATTATGGGTTTTGGGGACGATGAGGACGATTTCGAACCTGAAGAATTAGAAGAAGAGTATTCCGGAAGAGCAGAAAAGTCCAGAAACAGCAGTTTCAGAGATAATGCGCTCAGAGAACCTGCTCCGAGCGAATCCTTCAGCAGGGAAACATACAAAGACAATGCCCTGAAAAGAAAACAGGCTTCTGTGGTCAGCATTCACACCCAAAAGCAGGTAAGGGTCATCGTCGTAGAGCCGGTCTCTTTCGAGGAAGCCCAGGGAATTGCCGAACACCTTAAAGCCCGCAAATCAGTTATTCTGAACCTGGAACGGACCGACGGTCATTTGTCCCAGCGAATCGTTGATTTTATCAGCGGTACGACCTATGCTTTAGGTGGGAATATGCAGAAGGTTGGCAATGGTATTTTTCTGTTTGTCCCAAATAATGTGGATATTAGCGGCGAGCTGAATTACAAAACGACCGAGCGGGATATCCTCTGGCCTAAAACCAACAATTAACCGAAGGCATTCATCCACAGGCATTAATCTTGGGGGGGTAATCAGAATTACGATTCTTTATTGGAGTTACGCAATTATCGACAAGGTCCTTCTGATCTTGGAATGGCTTGTAATCATACGCTGTATTTTATCCTGGATACCTCATTCGCCAAGTAATCAATTTATTCGGATCATTTACGATATCACTGAACCACTTTTGAGGCCTTTTCGAAAAATACGGCTTGGTAACCAGGCAATGATGGTGGATTTTGCCCCGTTTTTTGCTGTCCTGGCCATCGTACTGATCAAAAGTGTGATTCTTGCGCCGCTTTATGCGCTTATTGCCAGGCTCATTATTTAGAACGGAAGAAGCGTCCAGCAAATGAAGTGAGATATTGAATATCACAAATAGAAAACTCGTCCTGAGACGAGTTTTCCGTATTCTCAACCGAATGCCATGTCATCCATGACGTATTCGACACCGTGAAGGCCATTTAAACGCCTTTACACTTCCTGTACCGTCGCGGGGTTTGACTTCATATGGTAAAATAATTCTAGGGAAACACTGATTAAATCGCCCCCCGGACAAAAAAATGGTAAAATTAAAGAAAACAGTAACAGGTGGTAAAAATGGGGCAACAAACCTTTTCGGATATAGAATACTCAAACCGACGGAAGAAAACGAAACGAGAAGAATTTCTTGAAATAATGAACGAGATCATCCCCTGGGACGAATGGGTGGCGCTTATACAGCCGCACTATTTTGACGGTAAGCGCGGTCGTCCACCGCTCGGGAT
>NZ_MCHF01000025.1:0-72695 GCF_001707455.1 Dehalobacter sp. TeCB1
AGAGAGTGATAAACTAAGCCATTACATATAAGAATTGAAAAACCAGGAGAATGAGTCAATATATCTCATCTTCTGGTTTTTTGGTTGTGTGGTTTAAGCGAAAAACAAAGTGTTTTTCAGTGGCCTCCTAAAATGGCGTTCTTTTTTACTGCGTTATTAATCAGGATATTAATGGAAATGGTTTATTTGTCCACAATTTTTGCCCCAAAGGGAATCAAAGCCAGCTGGGCAAACTTAAGATGCTGGAGTCCAAACGGAATGCCGACGATGGTGATGCAGAAAATAAGGCCGATAATTAAATGATGTACGGCCAGCTCCCATCCCAGAAAAACCAGCCAGAGAATATTTAAAAGTAATCCCCCCACCCCAAAGCCGCCGAGAATAACTTCTTTGCCGAATGGCCACAAAACGAGCAAGGATATTTTAAAACACTGCAGGCCAAAAGGAATGCCGACGATTGTGACACACAAAACCAAGCCCGCCACAAACCACAGAATTGCTCCGATAATGCCGCCGAATATCAACCAAATCAGATTGCCGATGAAGTTCATCTTTGTTTTCCTCCAATCCGCATTGAATGTCGAAGCCTATAGTCTTCGTTCTGCTTGCCATTCGCATAACCGAAAAAAGCATATTGGCTATTGCAGTTTTCAAAGGTCACATCCCGCAGCGTGGCTTCACTCAAGTTAATCCCTATCAGCTTACAGTCAATAAATTCGACCCGATGCAGGAGGGCTTCACTAAAATCAGCATTGGATAAATCACAATTCTGGAACCGGACATTCATCAGGTCGGCATACCGGAAGATTGCTTCAGTAAACATGACTTTTTGGAAGACGACTTGTTTAAACGTGATACGATCCGCTTCAACATGATCGAGCGTGCAGTCGCTTACTTCCACGTAGGAAAACATTGCTTCATCCGTGATATTCTCTCTTGCCAACGTGGCAGGTTCCAGTTCGTTATCAAATATTGGGCGGGTCGCATAGAATTGATCATTCCGCATTGGCACTCAGTGCTACCGGGATCTGAACCCATTTGCCCCTCTTTTTATCCCCTGCATAAACAACATAGGTATCGCCGATGATATCAGTCAAGGCCTGTTTCCGGGGATGAAACGCGCAAATCAAATAACCCAGATAGGTGCCGAGCAGCTGTGCCAGTGTTCTCCCGACGACTTCCCGCATGGTGACTGCAGACCAACTGAGCGGGCTGCCATCTTTGCTTACAACTTTTATTCCCATGATCATTTTCCCGAGTGTTTGTCCGAAATACATCGTCAGCAAAACGAAATATATACTTCCCCAGATGCCTGGAAAGAGTGCATTGATTAGAAAAAATGATTTGATGGTTGTCGTTTCAAGACCTGCCGGCCATATGACCCGGAAAAATATCTGACTGCTCATCGCAATGACTGCCAGATCAATGATAAAGGCCCAGAATCGGGTCCAAAAACCAACGATTCTTAAATCTACAACATTGACACTTTCCACTGTATTTGAACTTTCCACTGTCTGATCACCGCTGTTTGTCATATTATCAATATCCATGGCTGAATCACGCTCCTTTAGCGATACAGGTACATCACGGTAGGGGCCGCGCTGTCCTGCAAATTCTGTTTGATCCCCAAGAAATCAAGTTGGGGCGACACCATGGAGAAGAGCCGATTCAAATTAAACAGCGTTTCATTTTGATATTGGATAACGGTGGGATCACTTTCGTTAATCATTTTTGCTGCTTCGGCAATCGCTCCATCCAGATCGCCGATCTGATCAATGAGGCCCAGCGATTTGGCCTGCGTCGCTGTATAAACCCTTCCATCCGCAACTTTGATGACAGCCTGACGGTCCATTTTTCTTCCTTTAGCCACTGCATCGACAAAATAGCCATAATACTCATCAATGATTCCCTGCATGATCTGCTTTTCTTCCTCCGTCGCTTCACGCATCGGATTCATGATGTCTTTGTTTTTACCGCTTTTGAAAACAATTTCCTCAACACCCAATTTTTTTGCCAGCTCACTGTAATTATACGTGCTCATAATGACGCCGATGGATCCGGTCAGCGTATCCCGAGTCGCCAAAATTTCATCCGCAGGCATCGAAATAAAGTAACCACCTGAGGCTGCCAATGTACCCATGGAAACAACCAAAGGTTTGGGGTATCTTTCTTTTAAACTGATTAATTTCTGATAAATCTCATCACTTTCATACACACCGCCGCCGGGCGAATCAACTGCCAGGACAACCGCCTGAATCTCAGGATTGGTAAAGGCATCTTCGATTTCCTGTAAAAATATCTGGTGATTATAGGTATCGGTGGATGACAATGAATCAGTCCCCGACTGAATGGTTCCGTTGACGTTGATCAGAGCAATCGTTTTACCGGTTCCTTCCTGATAAGTCCCCGTGGTGAATGAGGGCTCCGAAGGCAACAGGGATTTTTCCAATTTTCCCATGTTTGTTCCTCCGGAAATAACATCTGTCTGTACGTATATCACCAGCAAAACAACGATAACCGCGATAGAAATCCAGCGTTTTTTATTCATACTCTCCTCCTACTGTTTTTCAACATTGATCATAAATTAAGATTGGATATGATTTTGTATCTCTAGATGTTATTCTATGCAAAACCTTTCGTATTTAAAAACGGAACTATTTCCTTTTCTGTTAATATAAACTTTTAGAATAATTCGCTAAATTTCTGCACTTTCCTTCAAAAAATCCATATTTTAGACGATAAACCTCCCGAGATAATTGCTCGGGAGGTTTACGGATCTTCCTCTATCACGTTTTTGACAAGTAAATTCAGCTATCTCTACTCTTCCTATTCGATGGGCATGACAATTTCCGTAACATACTTATTGGGGTTCCCCCTGAAAATCATCCCGGGACCTTTATGATAAATCTCCCTGGAAGGCAGCTTATACTCCAGGCTATGCTCGCTGGCATAATCTAGCACAGCTTTATAGGCGAAACTCAAATTTTCATAACTGCCGACATGCGTTGTGCAGATTGCTTTGATCTTCGGTAACTTTTTGCAGCATATATTCGGTCCGGCCACCGGTCCTTTGACCGGAACGCAAAGCTCGATATCCGCTTCTTCTTTGAAATCCTCATCGTAATAGCAGCAAAATGGTTCTCCGAAAGTCTTTCCTCTTGCTTCTTTATAAATGATCCCAATGTACTTCCCGACGTCACTGTACCTGCCTTTATACCGGATTGCGGCGACTGTCATTTCCTCAAATTCTTTCGTTTCAATGTTGTAGTTCATACTCCCTGCCTCCATTTCTTTGGGTTCAAGGTAGAGGTTCATCTTTTTAATCAGCTCTTTCTCTTTCCTAATCTGTTCCGCGAGCATATCTTGTTTTTCAGCTAAATAGTAGGATAGATCATCCGGACTTTCACAATGGGCTAGGATGTCCTTAATTTCTGAAATAGAAAAACTTAGATCACGCAATAAAACAATCAGCCTTGCCCGGCTAAAATCATGGTTATCATAATAGCGATAGGAATTTTCCGCACGGTAAGACGGTTTCAAAATATCTTGGTCATCATAATACCGCAAGGCCTTAACTGTTATATTGGTGATCTTGGAGAACTCACTGATTTTATACACGACCTCACCTCCCTGCAAGCAGTATAAACCCTCCACTACGGGGGAAAGTCAAGAGAAATTAAGAAATTGCTGGTTCTTTCCAGCTATTACTCCTTTTTCTCTTTCTTTTTCTTTCGGGATAAGGACGCCCCACCGAAGCCACTGATTACAGCAATATAAAAGCCAAAATCATACCACCAGCCTGTATTTATAGTCTCATAGATTCTGATATTGTCCTTAAATAACCCGACAATCAGTGAAATCGGCGCAATCCACCCATGCCAAACGCCCCATAAAAACCCTGCCGGTCTTTCAGATGTATACGTACCATCTCCCGGTATACATCCTGTCAATGTGAATGAAATTAAGATTGCCATAATCATGAAGATAATATATTTCTTTTTCATATATAGGCCTCCTTACGATTGTTCATATTCACCATTTTACATTTGTTGCTGCCTTTTTAAAAGGTAAATTTGACAGCCTGTTTGCAGCCAACTACAATTAATTTCAGACTTAATCCATTGAGAAATGATATCACACTAAACGATGGCAGGAGATAAATCATGGACTATTTAGGCAAAAATATACGGAAGCTCGGTTTTGGACTGATGAGGCTTCCGATGATCGAAAAAGAAATTGACCTTGAGCAGACCAAAGAAATGGTTGATCTGTTCATGACCAAGGGTTTCACTTACTTTGATACGGCGTACGGCTACATCAACGGGAAATCGGAAGAGGCCATAAAAACAGCCCTTGTTGACCGCTATCCCCGCGAAAGCTTTCAGCTTGCTACTAAGCTTCCGGCCTGGGCGGCTGCCACTGCCGCAGAGGCCAAAGAGATGCTCCATACCTCGCTTAGGCGCACAGGAGCCGGATATTTTGATTACTATCTGATGCATAATGTGAGTGAAAGCCGCAAGAAGGTCTTTGACGACTTCGGTATCTGGGATTATATGCTGGAGCTGAAAGAGAAGGGACTTGCCCGTCATATTGGTTTTTCCTACCATGACAAGGCTGATTTACTCGATCGCATCCTGACTGAACACCCGGAGACAGAATTTGTTCAACTCCAGATCAACTATGCCGATTGGGAGAGCGAATCCGTCCAGTCGCGCCAATGCTATGAAGTGGCACTTAAGCATAACAAACCGATCATTGTCATGGAGCCTGTCAAGGGCGGCGTACTGGCCAACCCAGCCGACAGTGTCCGGAAAATATTTGAAGAAGCCGATCCTAAGGCCTCTTTGGCATCTTGGGCCATTCGCTTTGCCGCTTCTTTGGACAAGGTCATCACTGTGCTAAGCGGGATGTCTACCACCCAGCAGATGAAAGACAATCTTTTCTATATGGAGGATTTCCGGCCTTTGAGTCCGGAAGAAACGGCCGTGATCGTACGGGCACGGGAGGCTCTCCGTGCGATTCCCTCTATTCCTTGTACCTCGTGTGCGTATTGCGTTAAAGGATGCCCGCAGCAAATTCACATACCGGTTTTTTTAGATGCCTTGAACCGGAATATGATCTTCGGTGATTTACAAGGTGCCAAAAGGACTTATCAAATTGCCTTGATGCTGGGCAGCACAAAGCCTTCCGCGTGTATTGCCTGCAGCAACTGTGAAGACGTCTGTCCTCAGCAAATCCATATTATTGACACGTTAAAGGATGCTGCAGCTCTCTCGGAATAGGATTAATTCGTTTGCAGTTCAACCATCTTCGCTTGAATTGCCTTCAATAAATCCTGCCAGGTCTTGTTATATTTTTTAAGGAACGGGATTGGATCAATATGATCTGTTTCCCGATAGGCATAAGAGATATCCATATGACTGAAGATATCTTCTTGGGGGTCCCAACCATATCGGATACAAGCATCTGCAACCAAAAGAACGGTCTGATCCCAGACTTTTTTAAATTGCTCGGGCTGATTCCCTTCCGGTTCACACATTTCTACGGAAAGGTACCTTTGGTTGGCTGTTTGAGCAGCATGCCAGGCCATCTCGTCTTCCTGAATCATTTGCACGGTTTCAGTCCAATCCGCAACATAATGGGTAGAGGAATAACGGTTGGGGTAATTAAAATATTGAACTATTTTCTGCGCGGTGGCCCCAGGATCCGCTGTGGAATGAATGACAAATCCTTTTGGGGATAAAGGCGTAGTCGGCCGGTTGTAAGAGAGCAGCTGTATCCCCACTTTAAGACTCGGGAAACGAACCGGAAGCGTCCTTGACTCCGTAAGACTTCCTGAGCTTGGTCTGAGAATCCCTGAGCCATCTGCATCCGCGATCACCTTAAAACTGTAGTTGCCAACGTCCTGAACGCTTTTGTCATTGAGTGTCAGGATTATTTTTTGACCGGTCGTAACGTTCAGTCCCGATATCTTGACCCTTCGTCCAGCATCGGAAATCTGTTCAGAGGTCAATGAATTCATGGTTCCGTTTATCGTGATTTTATCCTGTCCGGCTATTGCCAAGTACCTATCCGGAAGGAAGAACTCCACGGTTCCGTTGTTCATGTTCTCCCCAGGAAGATAGACCAGGTAAATATTCTTGGTGGCTCCCGCGATTGTACTCGCCGGAGATACTGAAAGTTTGCCATCGTTGGTATTGGCTAAATTAATGATCCGCTGCAGTACCGAAGATCTAACTGCATTCTCTCCTCCAAGTCCCGTCACAACCGTAAAAGGTGTGATCTTCCCTTTGAGATATTTTTGCGTAACCTCCGGCAGGGTGTCACGCACGAGAATAAGCGGGGATGATGACTTAGCCGCCAGTACAGCACCGGTTAAAGCATCGGCGAACTCTGTTCCTTTGGGCCCCTCACCCACCGCGACAAACAAGCGGGAAAGGTCCAATTGGCCGGAAAAGTGCTCTAAAACTGCTACATTGGTGGCATAACGGTCAGAACCAGCTAACCGGAAAGCTCCCGGCACTTGTTGGGCTACCCCCTCGCTGATTACGCCTGTACCTCCAACAATATAGGCTTGCTGAGTGGTCTGTCTTTGCACATATTCCTTAACGCTTTGCGGCAGCCTGTCTTTACCGGCGAGTAAGATCGGTATTTCCGCTTGAGCTGCCACCACCGCAATGGAGAGTGCATCCGGATAATTCTTCCCTGTCGCCAGAATCATCTTATTGCTGTTTAACGCTTCGGCAATCTTTACCGAGGTCTCATAACGGTCTTTACCGGCGAGACGAACAATCTCGATCACACCGGCTTCACGCAACGTTGTCTCAATCTCCGCAGAGATGCTCGAAGTCCCGCCTGTAATAAATACGCGCTTGACACCAAGCCGTTGAATCTCACTCCGTGCATCAGCATTCAGGGATTGAGACTCAGTCAGTAGGATCGGAGCATGATACTTCGCCGCCAGTGGTCCCGCGCAGAGAGCGTCTGCAAAGTCATCGCCGCGGGCCAAGACAGCATACTCCGACGATTCCCATCCTTTCTGAGAAATGGCTGCCGCTGTGGCATAACGGTCTGAACCATAGATTCGATCGATTTGAGTCGTATCTGCATTCGCTGCGCTTGTCATCCATCCGGTGAAAAAAAGAAAACAAAGCATAAGCAATCCACCGAACCGAAGATACCGTAATAATTTTATGTACAATCTGCTTTCCTCTTTTGTTTTATTTCTTGCCAAATCATGATGTTTCCATAAGAGAATTGTACTATATTCGTTCCTTTCACCACTAGTTGATATGTTTTCCTCTTTTAGAAATAGATGTAAAACCTCCAAACAAAAAATTGTAAGGAGGTTTTACAAATCCAGGATTTTATTTTTGAATAACCGGCATTACAATTTTGGTCAGAAGTTCACTCTCCGGAACATCGCTGGGGGCATTATAGTAATATTCGTAATACTCGCCTGCCGGTTTGCAGCCATTTTCTTCGATCCAGCGGAACATTTCGTTATAAGGCTGCTGCATCCCGCTATAGGGTCCTTTGTAAATGCAGCTGACAAATTTGCCGGCTGGAATCTCCCGAGGATGAATGTCCTCCTTATCCGGGAAAAGCTTAGCAACGGGGAACCCCATTTCTACATCCAAGTTCTCCATATCCAGGTTGTAGTAGGCGGTATATGGAGCATCGACCGGCTGGACACCCAGTTCATTCAGATACCCCATGATCTTCCCATAGCTTTCGCCAATCACTTTCGGCAGTTCGGCCACGGCCGTTTTCGTCCTGACCATCAGAGCAGGTTGAGCTTTACGCTCCGAAAGTTCAATTTGAAACATGACACTTTTCTCCCTTTCAAATATTTTTGTTCCATTAAGTTTTCACTATCTCTAAGTTTTCACTACCTCTATCTTACTGGAATGTATTGACAATAGGATGTCATATTTGAGGAGCTTCGTATTTTTCTAGAGCCTGTTTTAACCGTTCGGTCACGATACGCCGGATATGTACAGGCTCCAATACTTCAACATAGCTGCCAAAAGAAAGGATATAGCCATAGACCCACTCATCTTCCGGAAAGTCCACCTCGACGACCAAAGTGCCGTCCTCATTTTTCGTAATGAGTTCTTCGGCAAAATCATCGTAAATCCGGTTTAAGATCCTAGGCTGAAACTTTAGTTTAAGATGGACAGAATCCGGTAGGCCGCTTGCCTCTTCTTCCCATTCCGGACAAAGCCTCGGGGTAAATGTTTCTTCCAAGACCGTAACGTTTTTAACTCTGGTCAGACGAAAAATGCGGTGCTCTTCCCGCTTACGGCAGTAAGCAATTAAATACCAGGTATGGCCTTTGTACAGCAGCCTCTCCGGCTCAGCCGAACGGCTGCTTTTTAGGCCATTGGAATTTACGTAATCAAAGGAAATTACCCTGTGCTGCCAAATCGCTTCTTTAATATCGTTGAATTTATTCTTTTCATTGGGCGTGCTGCTCCAATATGAGAAATCGATCTCGATCCGATCTTTGCGGGAGGGCTCCTTAAACACTGCTCCAAGTTTTGTCAGGATATCCTCACTTTGCGGATATCTGGTAGCTTGCAGGGTCTGCAAAGCAAGCAGCAAACCGTCCCTCTCCTGCTCACTGATCATGACCTTGCTCAGAGAATACTCCTCCAGCAGCGATATTCCCCCGCCGTTGCCTCTGGTCATCACCACCGGAACTCCGGACGTGGATAGAATATCAACATCCCGGTAAATCGTCCGCACAGATACCTGGAACCGGTCGGAGAGTTCACCGGCAGTGATGGTCCCTTTATTCAATAAAAGAATAATCATTTCCAAAAGCCGGTTGATCTTCATCGTTTCACCGTCTTTCCATGTCAGATTTTTGTCGGCGCTATAACCCTCAATAAAAATAACCGGACGAAAAAAGAGCTGCCTGTCAGAGGTTTGATAGGCCGTCATCTACTACCTGATGTATACCTCCGGCTTTTTGCCTCTCTTAGAACATATGTTCTATTGGTATTTTATACCACAACAAGATTAAATGCAAGAATTTTGAGGTTAAAATTAAATGTTTTTTCATCCTGACAAATCTTAATAATCTAAATATATAGGAGGCCAAGTGGCTGATAGGAGATCTCGCCTATTGCTATTTATTCAATAATAGCTAATACTAAATACCAGAGTTTTTTTATACATAATGGCAATTATCTTTTGGAAATATCCTCGCTTACTCAAAATAATATGATCATGAAGGGGTTAACAGATGAAAAAAGCAAATTCCAAACATCGTCCTGAGAAACAAACTTCCCTTATCGTTGATAAAGAAAATGAATTGTTAAAATTCCTTATCGCTCAGTTGCCACAAAAAGGGAGAAACTCTATCAAGTCACTTCTCGCCCATCGCCAGATTTCTGTAGACGGCGAGGTAACAACTTTGTTTAACTATCCGTTGGTTGCAGGTCAAAAGGTTATCATTAATCGGAGCAAAGTCTATCAAGAAAGAAGAGAGCTCAAGCCCCTGGGGCTAAAGATTTTCTTTGAAGATGAATATCTTATCATCATAGAAAAACCTGCCGGAATGCTTTCGATCGCGACCGACAGAGAAAAGGAATTAACAGCTTATAACGTTTTAAGTACACATATCAAAAAAAGAGATAATCAGAGTCGGGTTTTTATTGTACATCGGCTGGATAAAGAAACCTCCGGGGTCATGATGTTTGCCAAAAGCGAAGAGATAAAGGAAAAGCTCCAAAACGCCTGGAAGGAAGTTGTTCTGGAAAGAAGTTATGCCGTGGTTGTTCATGGTCCCCTAACCGACGATCAAGGGATCATTACCTCTTGGTTAACAGAAAATAAAGCGCTTCGAATGTACTCCAGCAAGACTCCCAATGGTGGGCAAAAAGCCGTGACCCATTACAAGGTATTGGAAAAAAACAATTCCTATTCTTTATTAGAGGTAAAACTGGAGACCGGCCGCAAAAATCAAATACGTATTCATATGCAGGACATCGGGCACAGTGTTATCGGGGATATAAAATATGGAGGAGTAAAGAGCAGCATCAACCGGTTAGGACTTCATGCTCACATCCTGGCTTTCAAGCATCCGGTAACCAATGAAATCATGCATTTTGAAAGTCCGATTCCTAAAGGGTTCTTGAGTCTCTTTCATAAAAAAATAAAATAAGTGATCCTAAGGAATGATTTGCTTTACTCGACCTACAATGCCATTACTTAGCCGGACTTTAATTCCATGAGGATGATTCGATGAATTGGTTAGAATATCTTTAACGATTCCTTCGGTCAATTTTTCTGTTCGCTGATCTTGTTTTTGTACGATTAAAACATGTGTACCGGGCTTAATATTTGCACGGTTATTTCCATCCATTAATATAAACACCTACTTATTACTAATTTTTCCGGCAGCTAAATCTCAGAAAATATATCAGGTAACAGTATCTCCAAACCTGGAAAGACAGTCGATTGGATCGTATCACCCTGTTGGTAGCTTTGCGGGTAATTGATGTCTCTTTCTTCAGAAAAAGAATATTGAAGAATACTTTTGTTTTCCAGGTTTACAACCCAGTATTCTAAAACGCCACTTTTCATATAGAGATTTAATTTTGCTACCAGATCTTTGGCTTTGGTAGATGGCGACAAGACTTCGACCGCCAGTGTCGGTATACCTTCATACTTGTTCTTCTCATTCACCTTGTCTTCATCACAGATCACGACGACATCCGGCTGAACCACATTCGGATCTTCTTCGAACTTCGTCGCATAACCAAATAGCCGGACATCCAAGGGTGCGGTTAAGGAACGGCAAGGTTTTCCCTTAAAATAGTTATAAAAACAACCTGAAATTTCGTTAACGACTACCTGATGGGTGAATGATGGCGACGCTAACAGATAGATCTCACCGTCGATCAGTTCATACCTTTGATCAGAGGACTCCACCAGCTCCATGTATTCTTCATAGCTTACCTTTTTGGTAGGTTGATATTTTTTTGCCTCTTCATGGACAAGAAAATAGTCCGGTTCGTTATAGCGGATGAGTTTGGCAACACTCTTGCCGTTCTTTGTAATAATAATATCTTCCTTCTCTACCAGAGAAAGATATTTTCCAAAAGCATTTTGCATATCTGTGGTATTAATACGCATAGGATCACCTTCATCCTGAATTTACTAATTTAGGTATAATTATAAAAAATATTAGCTACTATGTCAACTTATTATTAGCTAATGTTCTTCTCTCACATTTTTATAAAGCGAGAATGATCTCGCTTTCTTCCGAGAAAGGAGTAGTTCAATGGAAATACATGAAATCACCGAAAACCAACACCGCTATTTTTTCAGCGGCAAGACTCGCCCTGTAGAATTCAGAATCTCGGCACTCCGAAAATTGCAACGTGCCTTGCGCGAAAATGAGGATGGTTTATGTACTGCAATGATGCAGGACTTCAATAAGCCACCCTTCGAAACCTATATGACGGAAATCGGTATTGTATTGGATGAAATCAGATTCCATATTCGTCATCTGCCCGGATGGTCAAGAGAACGCAAGGTCAGAACGCCCCTCTCCCAGTTCCACGCCAAAAGCTTCCTATCACCAGAGCCTTATGGCGTAGTGCTGATTATAGCACCGTGGAATTACCCGATACATCTTTGCCTTGAACCGTTAATCGGTGCAATATCCGGCGGGAACTGTGCGGTCCTCAAGCCTTCCGCTTATACTCCCAATACCAGCCGCATTTTAGCTAAAATAATTTCCGATATTTTTGACCCTGAGTATATCACAGTCATCGAGGGCGGCAGAAATGAAAATCAGGCGCTGCTGGATGAAAAATTCGACTACATCTTTTTCACCGGAAGCGTGGCCGTAGGGAAAACCGTCATGGAGGCCGCATCCAAAAACCTCACACCTGTGACGCTGGAGCTGGGAGGAAAAAGCCCTGTTATTGTGACCGAGACAGCCAATTTGCATCTGGCAGCAAAGCGTATCGCCTTCGGCAAAGTGCTTAATGCCGGGCAAACCTGTGTCGAACCAGATTATCTGATGATCCATGAGTCCGTCAGGGATTGCTTTCTAACCGAATACGCCAATGCCCTAAAAAATTTTTTCCCTTCGGCAGATATGTCCGACATGCCGGTGATTGTAAATGAAAAGCATTTTAAGCGCCTTGTCGGGCTGATGGACGGCGCAACCAAGGCCATAGGCGGCGGATATGTCGAGCCAAGGCGTTTTATTGAACCAACCGTATTGATCGACGTTGGACCCGAATCTCCCATCATGCAGGAAGAAATCTTCGGTCCCATTTTACCCGTGATGACCTATACAGATATCGAAACGGTTATTGAATATATCCGGAGCCATCCCAAGCCTCTGGCGCTCTATTTGTTCACCTCAAGCAAAGCGATGGAGGATAAAATCCTGGAAACCTGTTCCTTTGGCGGCGGCTGTATCAACGATACGATCATCCATCTAGCCACACCGCACATGGGCTTCGGCGGTGTGGGATATTCCGGCATGGGTCAATATCATGGCAAACTCAGCTTTGATACTTTCACGCATTATCGCAGCATTGTCAAAAAGTCCACTTGGCTTGATCTGTCCATGAGATATCACCCTTATACAGATGAAAAGTTCAAACTAATCAAGCGTTTTTTGAAGTAGAGGTATTATTCTTTCATGGCAATTGCTGCTACGGAGCAGAATAGCCCGAACGTACAATCCCCGTCCTGCTATGACAAAATGATCGACAAAATATCGCAAGAAAAGGGAATTTCTAAGGAAGAAGCTAAAGTTCGATTAGAGGCAAAGCTCAAGGAGATCGCCCAGAAAAAAGGTATTACGGTCGAAGAACTGAAAAAGCGGATGGCGGAGGGAAAATGCTGCAAAGGCCACGGAAAAATGGATGAAGCGAAACTTAAGGAAATAGCTGAAAAAAAAGGCATAACGGTTGAAGAGCTAAAGCAGAGGATAGAAGAACACCATAGCAACAAGGAAAAAGCTCTTCAGTAGCGGATAGACACCCTGCTGACAACATGATTATTCTTGCCCTTTCCTTTACCATTCACCTCAATACTGATCCCTTTGAGCACTCATTTTCTTTTTTCCCGGGTTATCGTTCAGCATTTTTTGCAGGGCGTCGCGCCCGTAACACATACCATTTTGGTAATGATCCTTTATTTCGTGGTACAATATATCGGGCGATTAGGATGTAACCGACAATAAGAAGCCTCACCGCTGACCATACCAGCGATAAACTGTGATTTGCAATCTGGGAGCAAGATATGATTTTCTTCGGACATTTAGGATTGACAGGATTAGCTGCAAAAGCAGTCGAAAAATCCTTAGGAAACATCAAAATTGATTACAGAGTAGTCTTTGTCGGGTCCATTTTGCCCGACTTGATTGATAAACCTATCGGCCGTTTTTTGTTTGCCGAAACCTTCCATACCGGTAGAGTATTTGCACACACGTTATTGTTTATCTTTCTCTTATTGGGGATTGGATACTATCGTTGGCATAGATATCAAAAAAGTGGTTGGTTGGTGTTGACCGGAAGCTGTCTTTTCCATGACATATTTGACGCCATGTGGATGATTCCGGAGACATTTTATTGGCCGCTTTACGGCATGAAATTTTATGCGTCAACAGAAGGGTCATGGCTTCAAGCAGATTTGACCAGCCTAATGACCGATCCGGCATCTTATGTGCCGGAGATTACGGGGTTTATCATCATCCTGTATTTCATCCGAAAATTGATTGTACACCATAGGGCTAAGGCTTTCCTCCAAAATGGCGTACTATAAAGAGCAGTGACTCGGCCGCCCGGCACATGGATACATAGAGACTTACGTTTTAAGCGTCCGCAGGTACGCCTTTGCTTCGTCGCCGATCCGGTAACTCTCAATCGCTTTCTGGATAGCTTTGTTGTGCGTCCACTTCTCCAAACGCTGTTCCTGTATGTACGGCAAGACCGCTTCGTACTGCTTGGCCAATGCCGTTGCGAAATACCAGGCGATCATCATGTTGACATAGTATTCGTCTGACCGGATAACCGCCACAAGCTCAAGCATCTCCGGCTGGAAATCGTCATCGAGATAGAAGCGCATCAGCATTCCGATCCCAAACCGCACCGTATAAGTCCGGCCGGATACCAGCCATACTTTGATTTTTTCGTAGAGTTCGGGCAGGTGCTTTTTGAATATCTTCGGTGAAATGAGGTCACAGGTTGCCCAGTTGTCTATGTACGGCAGAAACTCGTCAACGGCGGCAACAGCAGTATCATAATCCCTGATCGTTTCAATCAGGAAACCGTGCAGGTTATTTTCTTCATAATACGCATGCGGCAGGATTTTGAGGAACTCCGAAGCCTCCGGCGTTTTGGAAAACTCCCTGGCGAGCTTCCGCAGATCCGGCGTGCGGACGCCGATCACGTTTTCCGGGTTCACCGTCGGCATAAGTTTGCACGCAAACTCTTTGTATTTCAGATCCTGCAGCTCGAATAGCCGGCGCAGTATCTCTTCTTTGCTGCTCATATCGTTATCCCTTTCATCAACAGAATGTTATTCTGGGATTTATTAACCGAGTAAGTGCATCATTTGTTTCCATAGGATTCTCCTAATCAACAATATCCTTCACTAAAAAGAAATAGACCGCCCAAAAGCGGCTGTTACGAGGAATCAGGTATCAGCATGGTTCCTCTTTGCTTATAGTATATACCATACCTAAGTTAAATCACATACTAATTGTAAGATTTTTGAACGACAATTTTCCTCTTGACGTCCATTTAGTTCCGGAGTAGAATTAAATTACTTCGAAGGAGGAACTAAGTTTGGATGCTGAAAAACTCTTAATGGAAGATACCCTATTTCAGTTCATCGACCGGATCAGACCGCTGATCTCCAATGAGTTATGGGCGAATATTCTGCTGAACGTCACCAAAAATGAATTACTCGTCCTCCTGCTTTTATATCGCCAAGAGGATGTCACCATGTCGCAGGTCGCCCAGTATCTGCGTGTTCCACTAAACACGGCAACCGGCATTATCTCCCGCATGGAGAAGCAAACATTGCTCAGCCGCGAGCGGAATGAAGATGACAAGCGTGTCGTAACCATTCGTCTCAGTGCGTCCGGCAGGAATCAGATCCGACAGATTCTTACGACCTTCAGGCAATACGGACAAAAGGTTCTTTCCGAGCTGACCTCCGAGGAAACAGCCCTGATCTTCACGATCATCGAGAAAGTCATCTCTGTTATGCAAAAGGAGCAGTTCCAAGCGATGAACAGTCCCGCGCAGACGATACGAAAAATCATCATCGAGTGAGTCTTCAAGTGAACATCAACTGAATGATCAATGAGTGATTGATTACGATTAACGATTGTGACTCAGGCTGCCGGACGGGCAGTCTGCTTTAGAACGAATACTTCCATCATGGAACTATTCGTCTGTCGAATCTAAGAAAGGAGTTTTTGAGATGGGTACGATTTTGATCTTTACAGGCAAAGGCGGCGTCGGTAAAACAAGTGTCGCTGCAGCCCATGCCATGCTTTCCGTGGGTGATGGCCGGAAAACGCTTCTTGTCAGCACCGACATGGCCCATAATCTGGGCGACTTATTTGAATTGACACTCGGCAGTGAGATCACGGCCCTGGATAACGGCCTTCATTTGCTGGAGATCAATCCGCATGACGTTATGGAAAACGACTTCAAGGATATGAAACAAGCCTTCCTCCGCCTGGTTGCTTCCAGCGGCATGGCCAGTGAACAATTGGAACAGATTGCTGTTTTTCCGGGTATGGATGAACTGTTTTCCTTGCTTAAAATCTTATCGCTTCATCAAAGCGGCCATTATGACCGCATCATCGTCGACTGCGCGCCCACAGGCGAAACACTGGCGCTGCTTAAGTTTCCCGAACTGCTGTCCTGGTACATGGAGAAAATGTTCCCGATCGGCAAGGCAGCGCTAAGGATCCTTTCCCCGATATCCAAAACAGTCTTCAAAGTACAGCTGCCTGACCGGCAGGCCATGACGGATATCGAGAGACTCTACGTAACACTCCTTGAATTTCAGACCCTTCTGAAAGATCCCGCAACAACGGCCATCCGCCTAGTCACCATACCTGAAAAGATGGTTGTGGAAGAAACGAAGCGCAACTTCATGTATTTGAATCTTTACGGCTTCAATGTGGACTGTCTTTTCATCAACCGGATCTTACCGCAGGATCTGAATAATCCGTTTTTTGATGAATGGATCGCCATCCAGACGCGATACACCGAGGAACTTGAAAGTTTATTTACCGGCAGGACTATCCGCCGCATCCCCTGGTTTGACAGCGATTTAAACGGTGTCGGCGGCATCGGACGCCTGGCGGAAATCCTTGCTGAGAGCAGTCCTCTGTTTGAGCTGCAGCCGCCATCAGCGGGTGAGCATTATGAAAAGACAGAAACAGGCTATGCCTTAGTCCTGGATCTGCCATTTGTGGAAAAAGGCGACATCCGTTTCAACGAGTCCGCAACCGATCTGATTTTGAAAATCGGGAACTTCAAACGCAGCATTCCAAAACCCGCAACCCTTCGCCACTACCTGGTCAACTCCGCCAAGTTAACCGATGGCAAGCTCACTGTACGGTTCGAACCAAAATAAAGGAGGTCATATCATGAATACCGCCATTAATCCGGAATTCATCCAAAAAATGCTCGAAGCGAAACGGCTGCAAAAGGAAGCCTTGGAAACCTTGATGCCTGAGAACGTCAGACACCATCTGTCCGTCATTGAAAAAGAAGTTAAAGATTTGCTGCTGGAATACCTGATGGACGGCTCCGAAACCTCAAAAAACACAGACCAACCTGAAACTCACAGCAACGTTCACTCGGTAACCATCAATTAGGAGGAAAACAGCATGCGTATCATTTTATATACCGGAAAAGGCGGTGTCGGCAAGACCTGTGTCGCCGCTGCAACCGCCATTAGGCTGGCCAATGAAGGCCACCGCGTACTCCTAATGAGCACCGATCAAGCCCACAGCTTGTCTGATTCACTCGCCATGAAGCTTGGCAGTGAACCAACCGCAGTCATCCCCAACCTGGATGCCCTGGAAATCGACGTCGTCAAGGAAAGCGAAAAAGCTTGGGGAAGCTTAAAATCCTATATCAAGCAAATGATCCTGTCACGGGCCGAGGGCGGGATTGAAGCGGAAGAACTCCTCATTTTTCCCGGCCTTGAAGAGCTGTTCTCCTTATTTACGGTGTTGGATTATTACGAAAAGAAAAAGTATGACGTGATCATCGTCGATTGTGCCCCAACGGGTGAAACGCTGAACCTGCTGAAATACCCGGAAATGCTCGGGGAAATCGTCAGCAAAATTCTTCCCATGAAGCGTCAGGCCGTCAAGATTGCCGGACCGGTCGTCGAAAAAGTCCTTAAGGTGCCGATGCCCAAAGATAATGTCTTTGAAGACCTGACGAAGCTGATGGCTAAGCTCGAACGTCTTCAGGCCCTGATGCTCAACAAAGAAGTCCTCACCGTGCGCCTCGTGACGACGCCTGAAAAAATCGTCATCAAGGAAACAAAACGCAGCTTCACTTGGCTGAGCCTGTTTGATTACCAGGTAGACGGCATCATCGTCAATAAAGTATTTCCGCAGGAAGCGCTATCCGGCTATTTCAACCGCTGGGTCGAACTTCAAAATGAAGGCTTGAACGAAATCAGGGAAAGCTTTGCTGATCTTCCCGTCTTTTACCTGAATCTGCTGAAACACGAACTCAAATCGGTTCCCGTACTGGCCCAGATCGGGGATCTCTACGGTAAAATGAATCCGGAGGCCGTTTTATGCCGGACACGGCTAATGGAGACCTTCCGGGATAACGATCAGGATGTCCTGATTTTCCACCTGCCCTTTGCCGACAAATCGGAAATGGCGCTTTCTCAGGCCGGCGGCGAGATTCAAATCACCATAAAAAATGAAAAGCGGTGCATGATGCTGCCACCGCATTTATTAAATAAACAGATTACTTCCGCCAAGCTTGATGAGGGGAAATTGCAGATCCGGTTTAATCATCATCATGCTTGATCACTTCCCACCACTGGATATGTCAACAAGCATATCGATGTATTAAAACACCCGAGGGAATTCTCCCTCGGGTTTCTTTAAAAAATCTAGCAGCAGCAACCACGCCTCCGTCTTACAGGTGGATGACATGGCGGATGATGATAAGCAGGCGGCCTATGGCTTGGCGGCCAATGACGCGTTCCTGCTAATATGGGCGATACTATCCCCACCGTATTATTAATCGGCGCGACTACAGGTTTTCGTATAATATATTTGGCCAGAAAAGGGAGAAACGCTAGACCGGAAAGATACATATAATCATCTCCTACATTCTGTTTTCGTCTCCCAATACTATCTTATGTAGACATCCTATTGGTTGTCCCAAAATAGAAGGTTATCGAAAAAAACTACATTCTCTCCTGCATCGCTTTGATTAAAAAATCATTCACTTGTTTTTTATACGCTCTAAATATATGGAATATTTTGTAAATATATGTTATGATAGCCCTGCAACAGATGGCGTGCAGGGCGGTCGGCATTCCCTCCGGAAAGGAGGTGATGCCCATGGAAGTATTTCAAGCTTTGATGTTGATGGTTTCATTTGCGACTTTGGTCGTTTTGATACTATCATTTCATAAAAGGAAATAGACCGCCAACCTGCAAATGATAACGGTCTATTCCGTTTACTAATGCCGACCGCCCTCAAAGCGGCTGTTGTGAGGAATCATGTATAGAGCATGGTTCCTCTTTTCTTATAGTATATAACAAATCCGATATAAAATACATATTAATTGTAAAATTTTTGAAGTCTAGAACGTTGCTCAAAGATCATCGCTATCAAGACCGCCCATATTCTCAATTTCCGGATTCATTTGCTCCCCCTGGCTTTTCTCCCGGTAGATTTCCAGCACGGTTTTATTGGCCACCGCTCCCAGGTAAGCGATCAAAACAATGGCGATGATGATTCCTGTCCTTCCCAGACCCGCAAGGACATGAATGAAAATTCCCAGAAAAGAGAAGATCAGGCCGAAGTAGATGGCCATGATCAGGGTCAGCTTCAAATTTTGCAGAAGAAAACCAATTCCTCGTTGAAAATTTTCTTTGATCGACCCTTCATCGACGACAATCGCATACTGGACGTAAACAAACACGACGTTAATCAACCCCAGAAAAACCAGTTCGGGGTTAATCAGCATCAGGATCAGCGGCCAAAGGCCCAGGACTTGTAAGACTAAAAACCGCAACCAGAACTGATTGCCAAGCACAAAGAAGTCCTTCCAGCCCATGGGCCTGCGTCCGGACTCGGCCAATACACCCAAATAGCCGCTGTGAAGGAAACTAAGGATCAGCGTCGCACTGAGAAGCAGCAAGATATTAAACAGGGTCAACTGGTTTACGATTCCGGACACGCTGCCATTGTTAGCCTGAAAGAGAGGCGACGGAAAGTCCTCAAGGATAGACCGCACACTCGGCGGCGCCGATACAAGCCCGATCTTCAGGTTTAGCAGCTTATGAGCAGGCAGGTATTCTGTCCGGAAAATTTTCTCATAGAGCAGATAGTTCGCCAGATCCAGGATGATGGGGATCAATACTATCCCAATGACGCGGTGGACCGGTTTGAATTGATCGTAGAACTTATCGCGCATCGACATGGCTTTTCCTCTGACTCTTCCATTTATTTGTATTATAATAAAATTATACCACAGATACGGAGGCTATTATGAAAAAGTGATTGTCAGAAAGGATACCGGCAGTGCTGAGCAGACGCCTCCCATCCTTTAAAAGGAAATAAACCGCCCCTGTCAAGGTGATATGCTCCCTTCATAGAAACAGTTTTATTATTTTAACTGTCTACTACGAAGGGAGCATATCAGTCAAGGGAGTAGCGGTTTATTTCCTTACTCTCAATGCCGACCGCCCTTAAAGCGGCTATTAAAATTGCTATACAAGGAATCTTCCGATTCGGTTGTTGACTAAATCATCGACCGCTTCGCTCGCTTCAAATAAATTAGCTGCATAGGCATCCGCTTTTATACTAGCTGCATATTTAACCGTTACCGGTGCACCACCGACGATGACTTTAACCTGTGAACGCAGCCCCTGTTCGGTTAATGCGTTAATGATATAGCCTAATTCCGGCAGCGTTGTAGTCAAAAGCGAAGACAACGCCAGAACGTCCGGTTTATACCTTCGGACAGCCTCGATAAATGATTTCACCGTGACATCAATGCCCAAGTCAATAACCGTGTACCCGCTGCCCTGAAGCACCATAACGATTAAGGACTTTCCGATATCATGTAAATCTCCTGCAACTGTGCCAATTGCCACAATCCCCTTTTTCGAACCACTGTGTCGTGATATTATCGGTTCCATTACATACATCGACGCATGTGCCGCTCTGGAGGACATCAGCACATCTGTCACATAAATTTCCCCATTAAACATTCTTAATCCAAGATCTTTAAACGCCGGGTTGATGGCAGTGTCAATAATCTTATCTGTTCGAAGCCCGTTATTGAGAGCTTCTTTTGTCTTATCCATCGCCATCTGGGTCTGGCCTTTTTCAATGGCTTCCTGAAGTTCAACAAGTACTTTTTCCATTTTTCATCCCTATCTTTTATGGTATTTTCGGAATTGAGTTGGCGTAATCCCTTCAGATGTTTTGAACACCTTGGTAAAATAACCAGAGTCCGAAAAACCGACATTTTCAGCAATAGTCTGAATTTGATAGTGGGGATTCAAAAGAAGTTTTTTCGCTTTTTGGATGCGTACCTTTAACACATAATCATTAATTGACATGCCCATATGGTCTTTAAACATTCTACTGGCGTAACCAGGGCTCAGGCAAACCGAATCTGAGATAGCTTTCAATGAAAGATTTTTCATATATTCATTTTCAATATATTCGATCATCATTTTTATATTTGCGTTTAAGGGTTTATTTTGTGTTTCCTTGATGCGTTCTAAGTACGCGTCCACAGCTATTGAAGCAAGAACACAGAGGTTTTCAACAGAATTTGTTTCATAAATCTTACCGATATAGTTGTTATTGATATCCAGAAACTGTGACATTTCCAAGCCCATCTGGTTTGTAACCCGTAACAGAATTACCAACAATTCGGTCATTTTGGCACGTACCACAGATAAATTGTTGTGTGATTCATACCTCAGCCCAAATATGACAGTCTGAAGATAGGCTTTTGCTGATTTTTCGTTTTTGTACAACTCTATCATTATTTCGTTTTCGTCAACCAGCGAACCGCCTGAACTGCTGCCGAGCTGTTTTTCCAGGATTTTTCTGTTTTCAATTTCAGCATAATACATTGACTGCTGGCTGGCGAATTCCTTAATCTGTTCATAATTCTCCCACCCAGCTTTCGTGATATAATTGGCAACCACATAGAGCAGATAAGCTGCCGCCTGAACCTGATGACCAGATATAATTGGAAGTTCGCGCACCGCTTCAAATAGATCCTGAAAGTCTGTGGTAAGCGACTTGTTCATTTCTCTGAGTTCAATCCAAAAGAACTCTTCCGGCTTCCACATCAGCACTTGACCACAGATAATCGTTCCCACATGCTCTCCGTTCAGTATGATCGGTGCCGCCCATTCAATCAGACCTGACGGACAGCGGAAAATGTATGGTTCACCAAACATGGCTGCCTGTTTCCCTGCCCTTTTATAGGCACTCTGGCACCTATTGTTTCCATCTTTCAGTCCATATATAATACGGCAGAATCTACAGCATTTTTTAATACCGCTTCTTGGGAAAATAGATATGCCCTCAACATCAACAATATCGGCCATCAAACTGGTGGTCGTTGTAAATGAGTCCAATATTTCTTTCAAGGTTCCGATATCCACAAAGTCAATGATTCTGTTTTGACTTGTTTGATCTTTCATTCTGACCGCCTATAAAAACAAATATCTTACCTTCAGGTATTATTATATCATCAATTTTCAGAATTAAATATGAAGGATAAACAATTATAGAACTCCTAGTGGACAATGTCTTATATATTCTAAAAACCTCCTGCATAATGTTTTTTCCATCATCCAGGAGGTTACCGTTTTTACCATGTTTTGTTTTGTTCAAATATATATCAGTCAACGCCTATAGTTTATTTACCTTATGCCATGCTTCAATCATTGGCCCCAGGCGATCATCACCTACCATTACAGAATTGCCTTTTTCATTCATAAGTACCGGTACTAGAATGTAATTACCTTTCGGCCCATATTGCTTAGCACATCTTAAAGCTTCGGCAATGACGTCCTCAGTAGAAGCACCAAGATAGCTCACCGGTCCGGATGAATCCCAACCCCCTTCTACAATAAGGCGGCCTTTATATTTATCCATAATTCCTTCGAGATCATTGCTGATCTGTGCAGCATTCCATATTTTTACACCCATTTCCACATAATCTTCAATAATTTCTTCACATCGTCCGCAGGTATGTTGTGCAAAGATGACACCTCGGGATGTCACCGCTTCGATGATTCGCTTATGTGAAGGTTTGATTAATGATCGATACACAGCTGGCGACATAAACAGCCCATTGGCTGTGGCCAGATCATCAAAATAGGTGATGATACCCGGCTGATATACTTCAATAAAGCGGTTGTGACATGCAATCTTGTAATCAGCCATGGCTTCAAAAAATTCCTGACATGACTCCGGATCTTCAATTAACGAACAGAGGGCATTTTCAAATCCCATGAAAGCTGCCAGTCTTTCAAACAAACCAGTAGTACTAAAAACATTGACAATCTGCTCGTCACGATTGCAGCCAGCCAATTCAAATTGAGCGACCCCTTCAATGCCTAATGTGTCTATATTGGGGAAATGAACATATTTTTTCCAATCAGCAATATCATCAAACAAAAATTTATTCGGTTCTGGAATCACACCTTCTTTGGTTGCTATCCAATTGACGCCAAAGGGATCAAGTCCTCCGTTCCAAGGTTGATCAATTTGATTTGCTCCTAATAAACACACTTTATATAACTCCATGTACAATGGAATAAACTCAGGCTTTCCTCCATCCAACATTACTTGAAAATTTTCTCTCTGATTCATTTGAACCCATCCTTTCATTAATAAGTTTAGAGTTTATAAAATCCTTATAATCTCTAAATCTTTGTGGATACAAGGTTATCCTGATCATTTATCTTAGGAAACTAACTCCTTCGCCTTTACAGCAGCACCGCCTGCATCAGGAGCATAAGCATCGGAACCGATTGAAGCCGCGAATTCTGGTGTAACAGGTGCTCCACCGACAATGATCTTGAAACCAGTCATTCCGCTAGCTTTGATTGCTTCAACAGTAGCTTTCAATGCGGGCATGGTGGTTGTTAGAAGTCCTGACAAGGCCACTAAGGTAACGTTTTTAGTTTCTTTGATAGCCTCAATAAATTTAGCGATCGGTACGTCTACACCAAGGTCGACTACTTCAAATCCAGCGCTTTCAATCATCATAGCTACCAGATTTTTGCCGATGTCATGAAGATCCCCTTCAACCGTACCAATAATGCAGGTACCTAAGGAAGTGGAGCTTCCTCCAGCTAGAAGCGGTTTTAGCACCTCGACACCCTTCGCCATCCCTTTAGCAGCCATCAACATTTCAGGAATAAATACTTCTCCTGAAGAAAATTTGTCTCCCACAACTCCCATGGATTCTATCATCGCCTTGAGTATACTTTGAGCATCATTTCCCGCGTCTAACGCTTCTTGTACTAACCCTGGAACAAGTTTCGCTTTTCCTGCCTCAACCTTTGCTTTTAATTCTTCCATCTTAGGCATTTCTACGTCCTCCTCTTTAGTTGATTTAATTTCGAGAGAGTTATTTAAAATTATTTTTTTTGACCAAATAATTCTTCTCGATATGCACCAATGTATTCCATGCAGTAGTCGTCTTTCCCTAAGAGTGCTTCTGTTGCATAGATCATCCCCATTAAATCTTGGTTAGTTGGAGCGATAATCCCACTATCCATTCCCGCGTTCATCGCCAGTACGATAAATGCCTGATTCACCAGTCTTCTAGCCGGAAGATTAAAGGAAATATTGCTTAAACCCCCGGTTACATGGATAGCTGGATACTGAGCTTTAATGTCTTTAATAACGTCAACCACCATATTAATACCATCTTCAGACGTACAGAGCATTTCTACCAACGGATCGATGTGCAAGCGTGATGGAGCAATATTGTGTGCTTTGGCTTTTTCCATGATCTTCCTAAACACTTCCATCCTTTTTTCGGCTGTCTTAGGAATTCCGGTGTCATCGCACAAGAGGGCCACGCATTCCCATTTCGTATCCGCGATGACAGGAAACACGAGTTCGATCTTGTTCCCTTCGCCGGAGACTGAATTGATAATCCCTGGCTTTTTGCAGAACTTCATGGCTTCAACGCAGATATGGGCATGGGGACTGTCTATCGCTATCGGCGTATCGGTAACTTCCTGAACCAAGTCGATAAGCCATTTCATTGTTTCGAGTTCAAGGCTATCTTCCACTGATGCACATACATCAATGAAGTTTGCTCCTGCATCAGCCTGAGTTTTAGCTAGATTGTCAATAAAGCCTGCATCCTTTTCAGCGATTGCTCTTGCTACAGAAGGAATTGCACCATTAATTTTTTCACCAATAATAATCATGCTTAAGAATCTCCTATCTACTTGTTATAATACTTCTTATAATACTTCTTATACTATTGAACGCCTTCTTCACCTGTGTAGTTCAAATTTCCAGTCGCTTCTCCTTTCTGTGTCACCTCCGATCCGTCTAGGGCTTTCTTGATCATCTTCAAGTCTGTCAAATATTGCGATCAGTTGTTCTTCCAGTCCTAATTGTGAAACATTAAATACGATCAATACTAAACTGACTTGTACATCTTCATTTATCGAACCTGCTGATTCATGGGTGTGGCAGTATACTTCATCCCCTGTTGAAGAAATCATAACCGAATGATTGTTGGCAGAAAGAAATCCTTTGACATGTCCGATAATACCGCCTCGGTCCAAGACCCAGGAATTCAGCGCCTTGATTTCATTTTCTATGATGTTTTTTATCTTATTACAATCCTCATGCTGAATCGTATTTTCACCTGAGACTGCAAATGCGCCTTCCTGTATTGTCGTTTTAATTCGATATTTTCCCCGTTTTGACAATTCTGTATCGCTGCTGAATTCAACCACTTCTTATCACCTGCAATATCGTCTCATCAATTTCACTCATCCCACTGATGCGGTATAATGCGGCTTTGTCATTTAGGTTTCGAACGTCATTTTCGATTTTATTCAGTGTTTCTTCATCTACAAGATCTGTTTTATTGATAAGAATGATCTGTGCATTACTCAGTTGTCCTTCAATCAGTCTCTCTAAAGGAATGCGGATCCGTTGCCAGCGGCTAGCATCAACTATTGTCACGATTCGGGCTGTCATCCTAAGATTATTGTAAATTGAATCTGAGATGCTGCTTGGATATGCAACGCCTGTTGCCTCAATGATCAGCCATTCGGGGTCATTTTTACGCGCGATGTCTTGAATGCCTGTGATGAGATCGTTGTTTAAACTACAACAGATGCAACCTGAGAAAATATCTCTTACTTCATAACCATTTCTTCGTAATACTTTATCGTCAATCCCAACCTGACCAATTTCATTTTCTATAATTGCAACAGTTGTTTCTTTTATTCTTTCAGAACTGTTAACAATAGAATGCGCCAACTGCAAGAGGACACTGGTTTTCCCTGAACCCAAAAACCCGCCTAGAATAATTATTTTGATTGCAAGTCCCCCCCAGTCTCACAGATTATTTAAGAATTTAACCTATTACTTCGTTATATGTGCTCATTATATATAAACGAAATAATAGCGTATATGGACGAAATGGTATAATTTTATAACAATCCAACCTTGTCAACACGGCTGTGATGCCGGTTTTTTAATTTTGGTAAAATCACGCTATTATATACGCTCAGAATGGTAAATTTCAGTTATTCTGTTAAAGACTACGTGACAAGCCTGCCTGAAAGACACGAAATGAGTGAAACCTTAATTAGGCTATTGCCTCGATAAGCGAAGACAATAGCCATTACGATCTGATTGCAGAAAATGAATATTTATGGAAATAACTATTCTTGTCCAAACAACTGGAAAGTGATATGATATTGCTAAAGGTCAGGAGGGCGAGCCTATGGATAAATCGGATATAATCCTGGATAAATTAAATTCAATGGAAAAATCTTTGCGAGCAGAAAATAAAACGCTTAGTGACAAAATAGATAGACTTGAGAACAAAGTTGAAAAACTCGAGAACAAAGTTGATAAAGTCAGCGAAAAGCAAGATATGTCCTGGCAGGCAATACAAGAGATACGGGATGATTTGACGGAAAACAGTGCCCAAATTAAAATCATTGATAACAAGGTGAAGGCTTTATAGCCTTTATTTTTATGTTTTTCACCTCAAGAAGTTTACAGCGCATTGATTATACCCTTTTATTGGGCGCAAAAGTCACCGTCACTTCTTCTGTTGGGATGTGTTTGGTTTCGGGAAAATCCTGAAAAGGTTTGACCGTTAACCGAAACGGAATATGACTGACATCATCGGGAAGAGGCGGGGTGACCACAAAATAATGCATGATACTTTTAGCCACACGACAGATAGCAAGCGGCAGTTACTTTCCCTCTTCGTCCACGATTATCACCCCATAATCGAGTCCTTCGACCTGCACATTTTTGGGGATCTCCAGATACAGAGCAAAATTCATTTCATGAGGGTTATCATACTTCTTTTCAGCTACGCCTAAGAATTGCCGGATAGGCAGTTCATAGCGGAAACTGTAGTATTTAAAATCCGCAAGCTCTTGCAAACGAACCTTCAAAATCCCACTTTGTAGCGTGACATAAGGGGGTTTAACCTTGTCCGAAACATCCAATCCGTTAAATGTAGAAATACTTGTATAAAATTTAACTGCAATTATCCCGTCATCCGTATTTTTTCGTTGAGCAAACACAAAGATTCCCCCATCAGAATCAACCACCAATTTCTCACCGCTATAATCAAAAGTCTGCAGATCCAGTCTATGAATTCCTTCTGTCTGGTCGAATTTGCCTTGTCCGCCTAATTCATAGAAATTTGATCCACTAATGATTTGTGGCTGAGTTACACTGCCTTGAAGGAGTTGATCCGCAGGCAGTAAATATAGGGCAAAAAGGCCGGCGATCAAAATGAACCCGTACACGCCGGCTACCCACTTAAATAAGTGTACAGATACTTTATGGCCGCTGTACCTGGCAATCGCAACAATAATCGCTGCCAAAACAACAATAAGAATCAACAGAACTGTCATTTTCTCACCTCCATACGGTTGGTCATCAGGGCTGTGACGGCGAACAGCAAACCTGTTGTCAGAAGTGATTTAAGCATAAAAAGCCACAGGGTACTTTCACTCGTGTAGAAATTCCAGAGCTGCCTGATAAAGCTAACATGCTCGTCACCGGCAACAGTAATGCCAACGGTGTTGAAATAAAACAAACTCCCGATGATAACGGCCGGAATAATGATGGCAAAAATCCGATAAAATTGAATGATCGCCCCAAAAAGATATCCAATGGCACTCAGCAGCCATAAGTAAGTAACCGTGACGATGATTCCCAGCAAAAGATAACGCGGGGGCAAGCGAAAAGCTTCACCTTCGCTTAGAAACTGTGTGCCATGGATAGCATAGAACAGGACGCGCAACAGGACACTTCCCAAAACAGCGGAAATGCCGCTGACGATGCTGGTCGTCAGTAGAAATAATGTATTCGCCAGATTGCTGGTCAGACGGTTGGATACATGGTAAAAATCGCTGTTGCGACGATTGGCCGTGGCTAAGGTCCCGGCAATGATAAGGCACCAGATCATGGTGAAAATAATGATCATATCCCCTGTCAATGTACTATAACTAAAACTCAGCCACTGGTTTCCAGTGTAGGAATTCATAACGCCATTAAATGACAGGCAAAGGGCAAGTATTTGCACGATGATCATGCTGATAAAAAAACCGGTATTCGTTTTCCATTTATAAATAAACTGTTTCTTAACGAGGCTTAAGAATCTAGTTTCCGCTAAGGACATCATCGATTCCTCCCTTCTTCTGATCGGTTAAGTAAATACACAGATCATCGGTCGATACTGCTGAAACAGCAATACCCAGCTTTATGGCTCTGTGCCGATCGTCTTCGGATAAATCGTTCTTAACAACAGCATAGACGGTATCATTACCGAATGTTTCCCGGTGATAAAGTGTCCTGCCCTGACCAAAATCCGTGACGATTTCTGCCTTGCCCTGAAGTCCGACCGCCATTTCCTTTAGATCGTCCACAGGCTGCTGCAGTACCAGTTCCCCGTTTTTGATCAGCACAATATTTTCCAAGATGTCTTCCGTTTCATTCAGTAAGTGGCTGGAGAGGATCATTGTGCGCGGAAATTGCAGATAGTCTTTAAGAAGGGCCCGGTAAAAATCCTTACGGACAGCCGAATCCATCCCGGTCGTCGGTTCATCCAGGATGGTCAGCGCCGCCCGGCTTGACAAGCCGATGATCATATTGAACGTACTCCGCATTCCCTTGGAGAGTTTATGATAGTTTTGTTTGGGGTTTGGGAAAAAGTACTCAAGTAAACGTTCAGCTAATCCCCTGTCCCAATCCGGATAAAACTTGCTTTCAGCCTTTAAAATATCTTCCAAGGATAAGCTCACCGGCCAGCTCATTTGATCATCGATAAAAATCAGATTGGATGATACCTTGAGGCTGTTAAATGGATTTTCACCAAACACACGTATTTCACCGGATGTTGGATGGTAATACCCGGCTATCAGCTTTAAGAGTGTTGTTTTTCCAGCCCCATTGCGTCCGATGAGTCCCGTTATCGTATTTTCCTCAACGTGCATGGACAGTTGATCAACCGCCTTTACATGGCCATAAGCTTTGGTCAGCTCTATACATTCAATCACAGACGTCACTCAGCCCACTCCCCTTCTCCGTCAATTCTTTAATCAGCGTTATAAGTTCTTCTGTATTTATCCCCAGTCGATGGGCTTCTCCGATAACCTCGATTACCATGTTCTTAAGCGTATCGTTTTTGCGCCGGTTGAGGATTAGCTTGGCGGCATCGGCCGAAACAAACATACCCAACCCTCTTTTTTTGTACAGGATATTTGCCTCCGCCAAAATCGTCAGCCCTTTTGCCGCGGTAGCAGGGTTGATATTATACATTTCAGCAAGCTGATACTGCGAATATATCTTTTCATTGACACCGATGGCCCCATTTAATATTTCGGTTTCCAGCCATTCCGCAATTTGCAGATAAATCGGTTTCATTCCTTCAATTTTCAATTTCATGCCTGCCTCATCCTAAATAAAACTATAGTACATTACTACTATAATGCACTATAGTTTATTTTCCTTTATCTGTCAAGTAAGTACGTCCTCAATCTTCCTGGGGATAAAATCGGCTCCGCGAAGGAGATGGAAATTGAATGGAATGGATATCAAAAATAGCCTGTTTTACAGGCTATTTTTGTCAATGATGATTTTACTGACCCTCTTCGCCATCGCCATGATCGTTAAAATCGGCGGATTCCCCAAAGACTCAGGGAAAAGCGTTGCATCAGCTACATACAGGTTCTCGGGCAGCCTGGGGTTATGAAAGGTCACGGCTTCGTCTGCGGTAAGCGGCAGCATGCCACCGGGGTGTCCGGCATTGATCGTTCCCAGGAAAATAGTATCTTTTTTTATCCCATACGTGGAAAGGATCTCCATGCAGAGTTCGACTTCCTCCCGCAATCTTTCCTGATCTATATCGCTCAGCGTTTTCCTGATGTTTTTGTTATCAACCGTTCCGGCGCTTGAATCCGCCAGCTTGATCATCAGGGATACAATATCCTGGGCAGGATACCGCCAGCTAGGATGAAAGAAAAAGCTCAGATAATCAAAGTAAGGGGATAAAATAGCATGCTCCCTCTGTACGGCAAAGGGCATCGAAAGCTCTTTGTTCTGAAGACTTCCTTTTTGCCGGGCAGCCACGCAGAGAACCGGATCAACGAATAATCTGCTTTCGCATTCGATCCCCGAGTTTTGAAGAATGACGGGGGTTGAAAATCCGCCTGCCGCCAGGATTACAATATCCGCCGGGTAAAATACGGAGTTGAAGCCTTTTTGGGCCTGGACCCCTTTTACGAGACCCTTTTCCGTTACAAGCTTCACTACCTGACAGCCTGTGATGAGCTCCGCACCCAAATCCTGTGCAGCGTTCAGAAATTGACGGCTGTCCCATTTGACATGATACCGGCAGCCCAGGACACACCTCCCACAGCCGGTACAGCGCTGATAATTACCCAGCTTAGGCAAAGGCACAGGATTCAGGTCCATTTCCGTGCATATTTCAAACAGCCTTTTGGTGGAATTCTGCCATTTAGGCCGATGGTCATCGGTGACAGGGATTTCCCTGTAAAGCTCCTCAAATTCATCATCCAGATCAATGCCAAGATCCTTAAGCCCCTTGTCCATACGCAGCGCATTTCCTGCCGAAAGCGTGGTCGTCCCGCCTAAGCCCCTGCCGCTGACCATTACCATACTATCCGAGGTTTTCCTGACGCTCATCGACGGAAACAGCAGTTGTATTTCCCTCTCATCGAAGAACAGTCCGGTTTTTCTTAACTTTTCCAGAATAGATAAATTGATAGAAAACGGCTTGAATTCCCGGCCTGCCTCCAGGACTGTCACCTGAAACTTCCCCTGCAGTTTCTTGGCCGAGGCAGCCCCTCCCGCACCGCTGCCGACGACGATTACCCTTTTCATGTTGAACCGTCCTTACTTTTTACCTGAAGTTCCCTTTGAAAATATCCTTTACAGCATTCATTGCCTTCCGTAATCCTGTGCTGGAAACACAGCCTGCCGCCACCTGAAAGCCCCGCAGCCAGCCCTTCATCCAGCGCGGAAATCAGTTTGCAGACTTCCCCGGAATAATAACTGCTGAAATAGCACTGCCGGATGATGATTTCCCCCTGCCGGTCACATTGAAAATCAATGCCGATCAACTGATAGATCACCTTCAGGGCCGTAACAGCCTCTTCCCAGGTTCCGATATGCAGGGTTTTTCTCAAGTTCCGTCCGAATCGATAAGCATTTTGGTACAGCCGCTGTTTGACTTGTTCAAGGGGGCGTCCGCTCTGCAAATGATTTTCCGCTTGTTCCTTGGTAAATAAGGTGTATTGCGGGAGAAGCGCAGCCGAAGAAAGCCCCTTTAGCTCCGGCAGCTCACTTTGGAAAGCATCCGCCGTCAAGCGGAATAATTCCTTCAGTTTTTTCCTCTTGATCCATTCAGGCAGGCAGCGCTGGATGATTTTCAGAAGCATCATTGACTCCCTGTTTTTTCAGTCTTCGCCAAAAGCGCTAAGCATTACCGCTAAGTCCGGTTTTCCTTATTTTCAGGTAAAAATACAGTGCCGCTAAACCAATCAACCCATCAACAACGAAGTTGGCAAAAAAAATCAGGTAGGGCTGGTAAATGAAAAATAAAAGCAGAGAAAGGATGGAAGATGCCAGTTTGGCATGGGTCAATAAAAACGGATAGATGTGCTGCGCCGGATTTCGATACATCAGGATGGCAAGCAAAGTAACAAGATACATATAAGCAACTGCCAGTGTCAGATAAAACCCGGCGCCTTCAAACGAAGCTTCGGGTAATCCAAAATAACCGGAAATACGGTTAAAGAATACCAGGGCCGCATCAGGAAAGAACAGAAAAATCAGGCCTACAACGGCAAATATCCCTGCTGCAAACAAGCTGAACAGTTTATACAAGCTCATAACCTATACCCCCATAATCCTATCCCCATTACTTCTTTCCTACCTGTTCATCCCAATGATTTCATCCCTATTGCTTCACTCCAATCATTTCACTTCCACGGCTTTATTCCGATAGCCTTACCCCTTATAATACAGCCGGGAAAATTCGGACAACGGACTGAACCGGACTTCCTTCATCATCTCCAATGTATCTTCTTTGCTAAGGGGTGACTGCCCTTTATAATGTTTTTTCAGTAACGCATAATTTTTGTTCATAAAGCAGCAGCTTTCCGACGGAAAATGCGCTTTCATCTCCAAAAAAACGGCTTGCGCCGATTTATCCCGGACATTGCCGAAGGTTATCGGTGTAAACACACACGGGCTTACCTCGCCAAAGGCATCAATATAGACCATTTTATGGCCTGCATTGCAGCCAAAATGCTCTCCACCTTCAAAATGCCCAAGATAATTCACCGTGATTTTTCTCTCTTGATTGTATTTATCCTGCAAGTGCACAAGGCTTAAACGCTCTTCTTCGGTAAGGACTGCGGCCTCATTCCAAAAAGCTTCCACCGTTGGCTTGGTTTCACTCAACCAGGCTTCATCGATTCCAAGGCTGATCAGGAACGCCAGAAATTTCTCAACCTGATTTTCCCGAAGCATCCTCCTGGAGATGACCGTCGATACACTGACATGAACGCCTGTGCCTTTAAATATCTCGATCGCTTGAAGCGCTGCCTGGAAAGCCCCACGGCATCCTCTGATCCCGTCATGTTCTTCCTCCTGCCAATGATCCAGGCTGATCGAGACATAGCAAAGGCCCGCCCGCTTTAACTCCGCCGCCAGCTCTTTTGTAATACCCATGCCTGTGGTAAACAGCTTAATGGCGCAATCATCTCTGGCGCTTTGGACGATCTCTACGAGATCTTTGTTCATAAGCGGCTCCCCGCCGGTAAAACCCAGCCAGAAAACACCCATTTTCTTAAGATCCTGAATGAGCTGTTTGATTTCTGCCGTATTGAGAAGTTCCCCGCTTCGATTCTTATTGTAACAATAGGCACAATGCTGAGGACAGGCATCGGTCAGGCTGATTTGAGCGTGGGAAGGCCCCTCCGTCCTTGCCAGAAGGTGCTCGTTGATAAAGCGGGTAAAGGCTTTACTGTTTACCGGGGGCAAATGGGAATGAAGGACCAGCTGCCCGCCGACATTCAGTAAACGGAACTTCCCCATGTATTTCATCAGGAACCAATTGATTGAAGGTTTGACCCTGATGATTTGTTTGTTTGCCCATAGCGATCTGGCTAAGGCAATCTTATTCTTGAATTCGGACATGGCCGGCGCCCCTTACATTCCATATATTTCTACTTGATAGTTTATCATAATTATACCTACATCACCATACATTGACCTGCTTGTAATTTATAATGGCGATGAGGCGGCCAGTGAGAAGACGGTAAATCCACGCCGTGATAGATGTGGATTTTTTATTTAATATGGGCCGCAAATGGTGTAGGCTGCCTTATATGTCCCTGCGGGCAAATGTCCGAACTCCCAGCAGAAGAATCAGGAGTACGTAGACGGCACAGTAAACGAGCATCAGGGCACTC
Source organism: Dehalobacter sp. TeCB1 (assembly GCF_001707455.1). NCBI lineage: Bacteria > Bacillati > Bacillota > Clostridia > Eubacteriales > Desulfitobacteriaceae > Dehalobacter > Dehalobacter sp. TeCB1. The sequence continues at coordinate 33,491 of NZ_MCHF01000025.1, forward strand.
GGTGAACCGCTGCCATAGAAGAGGGATGCGGGATCGAAAGGCGTTGCACTGCTGCCGGCGAGGAGTGTGTTCATATAGCGGAACAGGTTATCGGCGGGAAACAGCAAGCTGGAGACAATCCCAATATTAATCAAGGCGATATTATGAAGAATATTTCCCAGTTGTTCAACAAAACCGCCAATAAAGCTCATGCCATAGAGGACGATGAGAATAATCCCGCTGTTGATGGTACTTACAATGGAGCTGAAAAACAACGCCGGTGAAATCACGATAAATGGAACACAAGCGAAAACCAAGCTGGCTTTGAAGATGTTGATGGTAGAAAGATCCGCTTGCAGCGGGCCTCCAAACAGATGATTCACCAAGATGATGGAGAGAAAGAAAAATAACGTATAAACCATTAAAAGGATTCCGTACCCCAGGAATCTTCCAAGAAGAAAATCCAGACGCCGGATGGGCCTCGTCAGGATCGGATCGATTTGATGACTCTCAATATTGCCGGCAATACTGCCGACGGTTGCCAGAATGGTCAGCAGGCCAATAATAAAGTTGGCAAAATAGAGGCCCATGCTTAAGAGCTGCGAACCAACGATTTTAAATTGTACACTCATTGCTGCTTTCTGGGCAGGATCTATTTCGTATAGTGTTTTTAAAGATGATGCGCCTGCATAATGGGTCGCGATTCCATACAGCAGCAAATAGGCCAACGTCATGATCAGAGCAATCAGGAAGATGCGTTTATAGAGGATTTCTTTGAAAGAAAGTTTAGCGATGGTCCACATTTTCCGGCTCCTTTCGGTTCATCCAATAGAGGAATATTTCTTCCAGATGAGGTTCCAGAGGCGTGAGCTCGTAGACCCCTATCCCGTGATCACTCAGTATTCTGACCAAAGACGGAAGTTCTTCGGTGTTTTCAATCTCAATTTGCCATTCAGCTTTCAAGGCTGTGCCAGCTTCAGGTTCGAAATTTTGGCGTAGCTCTGAGCCAATGACATAAGGAAGGTCGCTTAGGACTTCCTGGTCAAGACCGGAAGCGATCAGCTTATAACGGTTTTGGAAACGGCAAAGTTTGCGCCAATCTCCTTGGGTGATCAGTTTGCCCTGGTCGATGATCGCGACCTGGTCACAGACCGTTTCGATTTCCTGCAGCAAATGGCTGTTTAAAAAGACCGTCCTGCCTTCTTGCTTTAATTGCGCCAGCAGGCTGCGGACCTCCATCCGGCCCAACGGATCTAAGGCGGAAGTCGGTTCGTCCAGAAAGATTAATTCCGGGTCACCCAGCAAGGCACAGGCCAAACCGATTCTTTGCTGCATGCCTTTGCTGTATTTGGCGATCTTTTCTTTTTCTCTGCCGCTGAGGCACACCTTTTCCAGTAAAGCCGTAAAGTGCTGTGGCCGTAAAGAAGATTTAAGACCGAGCAGATCGGCATGCGTATGTAAAAGCTGGAGTCCGGTTAACCAGTCCGGATAACGGAAAAGTTCCGGCAGATAGCCTATTTTCCGGCGTGCTTCAAGATCGCCGAGCGGCTTTCCTAAAAGTTCGGCCTTGCCGCCTGTCGGCCTCAGTAAACCTAAAAGCGTGCGGACAAATGTGCTTTTGCCCGCTCCGTTTGGCCCGATAAATCCATACACCACGCCTTTAGGGACCTGGAGGGTAATATTTTGGCATCCCCCTTTGCCGTTGTATTGCTTGCTTAAAGCCTCGGTTTGGATTGCCAAATCCGTCATTAAAGGTCTCCTTTCCAAAACAACAAGTGGGTAACCATAAACAGCATGATATATAATCTGGGTTAGTCTGTGTGTCACAATACTGCTTTTCGGCTGATTGCGCCCTCCATGGCGCAAACAGCCGCGCTACGCACTCCATACTACGCTTGCCGCAGTACTTGTGACCCACAGACTGATTTTAAGCTTTGAGCCGGTATGCATGTCGTGTTTTGCGTAGTTATCCAAATACAAAAATATTCATTTGGGTCTGGTTGCGCCCCACATTCCGCTCTTGGCAGATAGCGCCATCTATGGCGCTATCTGCCGCGCTCCGCATCTATGCTCCGCTTACGCTGGAGCTGTGGCACACAGACCCAGCTATGAAGGTTTAAATATCTAGTTATTTAGAGAACGGTATACTTGTTCCTGCTGACGGTAAGATGATCGTAAGAGAAATTAGAAATTTTCAGCAAGTTTCAGTAAATCCGCTTTTACGGAGTTCCCATCTGCTCCCGCGGTGAGGTTTGCCCGTAGAGAATGAAGCTGACCGGCGTTCTCCCAAAGGAGAAGGGCGGAATGATCTTTGGCCAGGATAAAGACGCCATCCCCGCCGTTCACCATGACCTTCTCGGTGCGGTCAATTTCCGTAGTCCCTTGAATCGCCGGGATAGGAAGGGTATTCTGCCAGTCGTCGATACCGGCAAGCTGGCTGCGGATATTTTCCGGGATAAACGGAAGCTGAAGCAAGGTTGTTCTGAGCTTATCAATGTCGGTCAGCGATGGAGCCTGAATCTCGGGGGAGTTCATGACGGTGTAAGCGAAGTTGGCAAAAGGTTGGGCTGAACTTCCCTGATAATTGATATCAGTAAAGCCGGGCCACATGACACTGAATGTCTTGCCGTTGAGACTGTTGTCGAAGAAGGCCTCCGAACCTAAATTTTTCATGGCGGCATTAATGGTGTCCGTATTCAGCGTCATATCCACTTTGGCTGCCGATTGCACACAGACGTTGCTTACGGTGTAACCTTCAGGCGAGGCGGGTAGACTGACGCCGCCTGCTTTTGCTTCGGCGGCGGAAGCATAGACCTTCTGCTCGAAGTCACCTTCGGCAATCGCTATTTTGCCAATATCCTTGATATCAATCGGGGTGTTTTTACCTGATTCAAAAAAGTTTTCGATTTGCTGAATGTCCTGAGGCGTAATGGTTACCATTTGAATCTTATCCGCTCGGAATAAAGCCAATAGCTCTCCGGCGTATGTCCGTACCTGAGGGACCATTAGAAAAGCAACCAACAAAACGGCTGCAACGAGACCTGTCGTCAGTTTACGGTATTTTTTCATGAGAGTTTTCCAACTCCTTTCAAAATATGCGGGGGAACCGTTCGTTAAGGAAGGGATCAGCGGTGAGGAAGGGTTGATTGGTAAACGTGTGGACTCCGACTCCGGCGTATCCGCAGCGGGGCTGTCAGCGCTGACTGCTCGGCTGAATCTTGCCCAGGCTGATTCAGGATTGGCTTGTTCAGGAGAAGATACGCATGCATCGGGAAAAAAAGCCTGGCTGAAGACTTGATCGGACCATTTTCCAAGGCTGTCCAATTCTGCGAGCTGATCACGGCAGGAAGGGCATTGTTCAAGATGAATCATCAAAGCTTTGCGCGCTTCTTTATTCAGTTCTCCGTCCAGATACGCTTGCAGATCGTTTTCGAACGAACAGATCATGCCTTTTCCCTCCCTTTCTGATAAAGATTTTTAAACTGCTTTCTGGCCCGCGCCAGAAACGTGCCGACGGAAGCGGGGTTAAGTTCTAGGGCTTCAGCGATTTCCCGATAGCTGTAATCCTGGTACTTCAGCAGAAGGAGCAGCCGGTCCCGCTCTTCAAGGCCTGACAGCACCTCAAAAACAAAACGTTTGGTTTCTTCCCGGATCAACAAATCTTCGATCAGGTTTTCTTCACTCGATTTCATTGTTGGATAACTCATCTGGTATTCCAAGGCTTCCCGGGCAGCTCTTCTGTTTTCTCCCCGGAAATAATTGCAGGCGGCACGAAAACAGCATTTTGCGAGCCAGGCATCCAGATGATGGATTTGGGTCCAATCCAAATGGTATAAACGGAGAAATACTTCCTGAGCTAGATCTTCGGCTGTGGTGATGCTTCCGGTGAACCCGGAGATTTGGCGGACAACCTTCGGATAGTGCGTCCTGAAGATCGTTTGAAAATCAGGATCGGGCAGTTTCTTGATCAAGGTTGTACCCTCCATTTCCGTCTATCCCCCCTTTGCGGTTCCATTCTCTAGAAACCGCTGCCGGGAGTTTTGTGACACTAACTAATTCTTTTTGTCCGCGCCAAGATGGCGCGGCCTTGACCGATATGTCGTAGAATGGTTGCGGATTACCGCTGCGTTATACTACATGCATATTGACCAAGTGGCAGTAACCTCTCCAATAAAAAACATATCAGATTCTTGCAAAGCTCCTAATCAGATCCATACTTGGCACCAAGGATATTTCCTGTTGCGGCATCAACGTAAATAAATAAGAAGCTGCTCGTGGCGCTTGAATCCCTGAAGCAAACTTCATACATTACTGCTGCTACCGGTTTCGTTTCTTTGTTGAAGTTATCCAAAGAAAACACATAATTAGGTGTACATAACGCCAAACTGGTTTCTCGGTGCTCTATTTTCGCATCTTTCCAATAAGGCACGGTTTCCCTGGCCTTTTTTGCGGCTTCAAGAGCTATTTCTTCCGCCACCTTGGCGGTTATCTTGGCCTCAAAGAATTGGTTATTTATCACCTTGCCGAAGGCATCCACATAGATGACCTGCATTTTGGAGTAATCGCCCTGATTGCCAATGGCGAAAGCTTCTACTTCCAAATCTTTGCTGTACCCCGTATTCCAGGGATAAAAATCATTGTCTTTGTGTATCATTGGTCTACTCAGTAATATCGTATCGAATTTCGCTTCCGGCCAAAGCTCCGCTTGCACGGATTTCAAAACTGCCGCTGCCGTTTTCATGGCGATAACCTCAGCTTGGTTGTCTGTAAAGGCTGTCGCTTCTTTCTTAGGTTCATTTGCTTGATTGTTTGCTTCGCTATTCGGTTTTTGTTTATTGCTTAGTTCACTGTTTACGCCGCTTTCAATAACAGCAGGCGTATTGTTATCAGACTTAGACGGCGCGTTATCTGTCTTGGTGCTTGGCTGGCAGCCCAACAAGGTTAGAGACAGAAGACAAGCTGTGAAGCCAATGAAAAACTTTCTCACCTATTTCTCCTCCTATGCCGAACATTAGAAACGTTAATGGGGTGTATCGTTTAGCACCTCTTTATTACCGGTGTCCATAACTGGCACGCCCCTTTATTGCCATTAGGAGTATAACCTGAATTGGGCAAAGTTTTGTCAAAACACGCTGTCCAAGCATCCAATTAAAATGCGGTTCATCATGCGCCTCCCGCCTAACATAAACTCGGACGGCACCAATCTTCTGTTAAGCTTAAAGCCGAATATAGATCTTACGGTGATAAAGAACACCCATAATCACCAGCCAGACCATTACGTAAAAAATGGAGAAATACAAGGAATCCAGCCCATGTGCCCATGGGCTGATAAGCCTTGTCGTAAGCCAAATTTTAAGCGTCATTGTGCTGCCCGTAGCGTCCTGCACCGGAATTAACCAAAGCGTTCTCCGAATCAGCTCTGACACAAAATAGACGAAAATAGCGCTGGCCCCTATGGCTTTAAAAGGCTTAAAGATTTTCCCGCTTTTCATCCGGTCCGTAAGCAAGTAGAAAAAAGCCAAAAGCAGGATGCCAAGGCCGGATGTCAGCAGAACATAGGAACTCGACCAGAGGTTTTTATTATACGGAAAGACAGTATTCAACAATGCCGCAGCTAGAAGCAGCAATCCCCCGCTGCCTATAAAGACAGCCATTTTTATGATCCATTTATTTGGCTTTATCAGGATCATGCCTGCTAGAACCCCTATGATTCCCGAAGCGAGAGCCGGCAGGGTGCTAAGAATCCCTTCGGGGTCCCAGTCGGGTTTATAAAGATGTCCGGGCAGGAGTTTCAGATCAATGTACTGGACAAGATTCCCTTGAAGTTCCATGACCCCTTGCCCATATCCGGGAACATGTACAACCTTTAGCAATACACCATACAAAAGCAGGAGAAAAACCGACGTCAGAAGCTGGACACCCATCTGAACCGTTTCTTTTTTGAATATGGACTTGCAAAGCAGGTATAAGAGAGCCGAGAATAAATAGACTACGGCAATCCTCTGCAGGACGCCCGGGATCCTGATCGTATTCAGATCAAAAAGTGGGAAACCGTTCAACACCAAACCAAGTAAAAAGATCTGAATGCTGCGGAGAAAAATATGAACGATGATGGTTATTTTGCCGGTGCCTTTTGCCAATCTGTTATTAATGGAAACCGGTACGACAACGCCCATGATAAATAAAAAGAAAGGGAATACCAGGTCTGCCAGCGTAAATCCATTCCAAGAGGCATGCTCCAATTGGACAGGAATCGTATTCGGATTACCCGGATTATTCACCATCAGCATCAGCGCCATGGTCAGCCCCCTGAAAATATCAATGCATTCCAGTCGGGCTGAACTGTTATTGGTATCTGATTTACTTGCAAGCGTCATTATTATTACCTCAAATATTTTCATTAAATTTAAGGGTTAAATATCTTCTTGATATGTACTTTCTGTTCTTCCTCTACATTTAAACACCTCCAAATATGGCAATAATTATCTCCTTTTACATTTTATCATGATTTCTCTATATTTCTTATGATTTCTCCAACTATTGCATCCTTGCACAGAATGTATTTCGTGCAAGGATGCATCACCCAAAAAAGAAAAGACGCCTCAAATGAAGCACCTTATCAAATTCTTTACCGATGAAGGCAGCTTTCCCATTTAATAGAACTTCCTGCCCCGACTCGGGAAACTGAGTATGTGAAACTCGTACTGAATTTAATTATTTTCCAACTGCCTAAAATATCCCTTTAATTTTTCCGAAACTTCCGTATCCATGTTGATATACCTTTCCCAGGAACTACTACTCATACCATTTTGGACATTGAAGTGCACGATAACAGTATTGGTGTTATAGCTTGTTCTCGAATCATCCATATTGAATAACTCCGCAATCACTTCAGGCTCTTTAATTTCCACCTTCTTGGGGATTACTGCTTCACCTGAATTTCTTGCACTATTTGCTATCATCCTTTCTTCATAGTTTTCCAGCTCGACAGATTCGATGTCCTCCAAGAGCAGGGCAAATTGGTCGTAATATCCCTTTTCTTCAAGCCACTTTATCAGCAAAGTAAAACTGCTTTGAAGCATGATGTTTGTTGTTTTATCTTCATTGTCCAGCACGGAGATGTTGATATTTTCCTTCTTATTTGACGTCATTTCCTGATAGGACATTTTACTTATTTCATCTTTCAGGATTTCTGTAAATTCCTTAAGGTCCGTGCTGCCTGTGAGAATGAGCGGCTTTTTGCTGCTGCGATGATCGCTGAGTGTGATCAGTTTGATATCTTCCGGCTTTAGGCTCATTACCGGGTATCTCAAGCTTTTATACTCACCGGATTCATAAATCGGTTTTAACAAAGCAGCATCTTCCTGATCGGCTTCATTAACGTTGTATTGCCTGATGATATAGCCCCCGCTTTTCAGTGTATAAATAAGATAACGGGGTTGGCCTTCAGCCTTATTCCTTTCTTTTATCAAATAGTTGTGAAGCTCCGTCATTCTTGCAATATTTTCCTTGCTTACAAAGAATACAGGATTGTTATTTTCGAAGTAATACTTCCCGTACCGATATTCCAGGTATTCCGGCTTTTTTTCTTTTTCATAATAAGTCCACTCTTCGATGTTATACCCAATATAAACTTTGTCCACTTCCTCCGGGTTTGGTACACGGTTAACAAAGCCACCAACATCCAGAGAGATTGCTCCAAAAAGGATCAGAATCACAGCGGAATAGCATAAATAGCCCTTATAGGAATGCAAAACCTTAAAAGATTTATGAATCAAAATTTCGGCAATAAAGTACCCCAGGACCGAACCTAAAAAATAGCCAATCATCAGCAAAGGCAAAGACTGTCCGGCAAGACTGCTAAAATAGGACCCTCCAACAAGCATCAAACAGAAGGTTACCCCATATTTGAATACCGGGTATAAGGCGGGAAAAGCAATAATGTCTCCGGCCGTTTCGAGTTTTCTGTATTTGTAAACCAACCATCCCAAGCCCAAAAATAGCACTGCCGCTATCAGGTATACAATAAAGTAGCCGACAGTATGCACCGTATACGTTGTTCCCATCAGCCTCCCATTTAAAAGCAAGAATATCGGATAAGTATCCTCGAAAAACAGTGAGTAGGTGTTGGCGAATCCGTGCAATAATTGCCCTAAGCTGTAGGTAATCAAAGCATAAATTCCCACCGGCAGTACATGAAAGATATAAGTAAACACGATTTGGGCAATGGAAGATCCGGTGAACATGCCAACAAATACAGTTACACTATAAAACAAGACACTGAACAATACGTGTAATCCCAGCCACATTAATATCTTAGGCAGCGTATAATAACTTCCGAGTACCGTAACGTATTTTAACAGTATGAGAATGAAACAATTCAGCACTGCAGGCAGCAGTAAAAGAACGAGGCCTGAAAAACAGCGGCTGGCATAATGAGAACTCCTGTTATATGGCAAGCTGTGCATCATAACGGATGACTTGTCTGCCTGCAAGTATCTGAATATGAGCACTGCCAATAAAACCGGCACCGTACAGAGTAAAATATTCTGAAGCCCGTTTTCTGAAAGGCTTAACGTCCTGTCTACCGTATCTTGGAGCCATTGTGTATTGAAGATTTCTATTTTCAGCGTGTCCATCAGGTGCCTGAAAGGCATATCAATAAAAAGAGCCAGGGCATACAGGACGCTTAGCCACCAGTAACGTTTAAAATCACTTAAGATCAACGCTTTTTTAAATAAGGATATTTTGAATGTCATAGCCCATTCCTCCCAATTCATAAATAAAAATTTCTTCCAGCGTCAGGGGAAGTACATCCAAAATAACCGGATTCGCTGATTTTACTTTTTGCATTAATTCGTCCTTATCTCCTCTGGCAATAAGCAGCAGTATGCTTCCTGTCTGGGTCTTGTGCAAAATATGTGTATCTTCGAGGAATCCCTCCGGAATGCCATCAGAGAATGCAATCTGAAATTTGTGGATATCCGATTTCATGTCATCAAGTTCTCTCTCCACAACGATTTTTCCATTGTGAAGTATTCCGACGTGATCACAGACATCTTCCAGTTCTCTCAAATTGTGGGATGACACCAATACGGTTACCTCTCTTTCGGCGACATCCTGAAGTACAAGACTCCATACTTTTTTTCGCATGACAGGGTCAAGACCGTCGACGGGTTCATCAAGGACCATCACCCTGGGCATTGCGCAAATCCCCAGCCAGAAGGCCACCTGTTTCTGCATCCCTTTCGAGAGTTTGACAACCCTTCTCTTGCTGTCGATAGGAAATACCTGCTTTAATTGCTCATACCTGTTCCAATTCCATTGGGGATATATTTTTGCGTAAAACTTTGCTGTTTCATCGATGCTGTATTGAGAAAAGAAGTATAAATCGTCAGGTATGTAGACTATTTGAGCCTTAACCTCAGGATTTTCGTAGACCGGCTTATGGTCAATTGTCACTGTTCCTTGATCTTGGCGGTATAATCCGGTTAAATGCTTAATCAGCGTAGTTTTTCCGGCACCATTCGGCCCAAGCAGGCCATATACCGATGCTTTCCTGACATTAATACTTAAGTCATGCAAAACTTTATTTTTGCCAAAACCTTTCGTCAGATTTTTAACCTCAATCAATTTTTTCGCCCTCCTTCTTTGAATATATTGCTTCAATCCTGGAAATAAGCTGTTCTTTGGGTATATTCATATAGGCAAGCTCTGAGACAAGTTTATCTATCTCCAGCATCAAGTCACCCCTTCTTGCTTGATTGACTTTGTCATTAAAGGGTGTAACAAAGCTTCCTTTGGCACGGATGGCGTATATATATCCTTCCAGCTCCAGATCTTTGTAAGCTTTCTGAATGGTATTGGGGTTTATGGTGAGAGACTGGGCCATTTCACGAACAGACGGAACCCTTTCATTGGGTTTTAAGACGCCGCTGATGATAAGTGCTTTTAATTTTTCCTTAATCTGTTCATATAAAGGCCTATGATCCAAATAATCCAATTGAAACATCGTTACCTCCAACTGTATTATTTTATATAGTACAGTTAATACAGTGATTATATTATCTGATCCTCCATTTTTTGTCAATAGAGAAAAAAAAAGAAATCCAACTGTCCGGTGCAGCTGGATTTCTTCTTATTGAATAAAAGCCTCCAAGGCAAATCGGAATACGAAGATCAGCCAATTCGAACTTTGTCGGAATCAGTGCACCGATGCGTCTTGAAAACAGAAATTGGAGAAGCACCTTTCGGCACTTCTCCCGCTGGATTATTTCTTTTCCACCGCGACCCAGATTTCGCAGGTGTAGCCGGGGTCCGTCACATTGTCCGAGGGGTAAGCCTCAAAATCCGTACCGCCGCAGGGCTGATACTCACTGGTGGGGAAAAACTCGCTGTAGATCTGCTGATAAAGCTTCTGAAACGCCTCCGGCATCTTGCCGATGCAGGGAAACACCACATAAGTGTGAGCAGGAATATTCTCCACAGTCAAGCCGGTATCGCTGACAGGCATTCCGTTATAATGGACGCCGATGGCGTAGGGAAACTCCGTGTCACTGGCATCCTTGCCAAAGCTGGCGCCTACGATGCAGTTCGGAAAGATATTATCCTCTGGGATGTACTTGCACAGCGCAGGAATGGTGCCGTCCGTGCTGCTAGCCTGCCAGAAACGGGAGATTTCCTCCGTCGTTAGTTCCGCCTTGCAGGAGACCTGCTTTTTTTTGCAGATGATCTGAAATGCGTCCTTGGTCTCGATTCTGTAATTCATCGTGTTTCCTCCGTCTAAAATCAGTTTTACGGAAAGCGGAGAAAAGGATTTGAGCGCAGCGCCGCCCTGTTTCGCCTGCGAGGGTGATACCCCGTGGAATCGGGTGAAAGCACGGCTGAAACTCTCAGGCGTATCATACCCGTACTTGAACGCGGCGTCGATTACCCGGATGCCTGATGACGCAAGCTCGTTTCCTGCCAGAGAGAGGCGCCGCATCCGAATGTAGTCACCTAACGTGAAGCCACAAAGTATGCTGAAAACCCGCTGAAAATGAAAGCTGGACGAATAGGCCTGTTTCGCTGCTTCTTCATAGTCTATTGATTCCGTAATATGGGCTTCCACATAATCCACAGCTCTCTGTATACCTGTGATCCAATCCATCGCCTCGCTCCTTTCCGTATGAGTCCATGATAAAGGAAATTACACTATGTTTCATGACATTCCGTGCGGTTCGATGTTGACCCATGGCAGTGGGACCTTATCAAATTATAACCAGAATAAATATTGCGGCAATTTAGCGGCAATGATATAATTATATTATGCATGGGGAGGTAAGTTATATGTATAAACCACGTTTTACAATTACAAATACAATAGCTCAAAATCTAATGGAAATTCAAAAAGCGAGTATTCTTGTTGAAAACCTACCGCTTCCTTCTTCAATCCTTGACACCTTAAAAAAGGAGTCCAGAGAAGAAACAGTTATTTTATCAACTAAGCTTGAGGGTAATACCCTTGATGAGCAAGCTAAACGGGAAGCCCTCTATCTTCAGAATACATCGGGGGAACAACAAGAAGTTTACAACTTGATGAAAGCGATTGACTATTTAGATGAGTGCGAAGAAAGACAATTGCCCATTACTGAAGAATTTATTAAAAAGCTCCAGCAATCATCAGAGTTATTAACCACGGTCGTAGGCCTCGACTAAGTGAATACAGAACTGAACAAAATCAGGTCGGCAAACGTAATCAAACTAACTGGTATCTTCCCCCTGAGCCACAAGATGTTCCGATCCTAATAGAAGATCTTGTAGCTTGGATCAATTCGCCTAATACTCAATCAATTCCTTCGCCTATTAAAACCGGTATATTCATGTGGCAATTTCTGACTATACATCCTTATATGGATGGAAACGGAAGAACCGCTAGAATGATTGCAACCTATATTCTTAAGCTTGGTGGTTTGGGTTTAAAAGGACTTTTTGTTCTAGAATCTTTTTATGACCGCAATTTAAAGGAATACTACAAGAATTTACAAATGGGTTTACAGCACAATTATTATTACGGTAGAAACGATTGTGACATTACTCAGTGGCTTGAGTTTTTCATTTCCGGTTTATCTGAAGTCTTTGTTGAAGCAGCTAATCTGGTTGAAGAAAAAAGTCGAGAATATACTACGGTTGAACCAGAACTTATTAGAATACTAGACCCAAATCAAAGAATCGTTTTTACAAAGCTTGCTTTTCAAAACAATTGGGCGAGTACTTCTGATTTGAGGAAGTGGTTAAATCTCTCTGATAGAACAATTAGAGATAAGGTTAAGAAATGGATTGACAGCGGTTTCGTTATGCCACGAGATAGTGATGGCCAGCGTATTCGTTCTATAGTTTTAGCCCAAGAATATCAGTCTTTGGCTCAAGAAATCCGCTTAGAACCAGAAAGATACCGATATCTACTAAAATAGGCCAATGTCTGATAACGTTTAAGCATTCCCGCAGCGTCATACCGCTTTCATATTAGCAAAGTTGTGGGAATGCTGTGTTATATGATGTTCGGCCTCCCCAAATGTTTACTTAACCCTTCTGAAATTGTTTTACTATAAACCATGAACCGGTTGATATTAACGCAATGATCAAAATTACTATTGTAATTATCTTTAATTTATTGGAATTTCCTGAGTTTGAGTATGAATCTGACATTCCGTGTTCCGGGATTAGAATTGTCTGATTGTCAGAAATATATTTCTCCAATATAGAACGGTCATTAATCTGCGGGTTTACGATTGTAAATTCATTTAACACTGTTTGCCCATTTATTTGTTCACCTTGTTTCGGGGAATAGTAATTTACTTTCAAGACAACAATACCTTGTGGAGAAAGTGGCTCGAATATCCCTTCTCTATTTTGTAGAAAAATTAATACGGTTTTACCAAATTGATCAAGACGATAATCAATAGAACTTTGAGGAGATTTGTTTTTAGCACCAGGAGTAGTAACTGTAAACACTTCTGCTTTCTGATTCCCTTTAAGGTAATAATAGACCTTAACCTTCCAATGAGTAGCCCATGAGTCAGGCAAACCCTTTGTAGAAATTTTTTCTTCTCTATCAGGACCAATTATTTCACCAATTAATACAACATCAGATTTCTCAATTATTTCTTCTGTACTTAATGCAGCCCAAGATGCGTTAGCCTCTTTAGCCAGAACACCTGCTAATAAGAATAGTCCAACTAATAAGATGACAATACTCCTTTTCAAGGGTAACCTCCCCCTCTCTGCTCACTACCCGCGGGGATATATAACGCTTCACAATCATCTGGAAGTTCATCAAGATTCCAGAATGATTCTGGTCTTGGATTCATTTCTTTTAGATCCTTAACCTCAAGTTTAATAATTCCTGATAAATCAATTTCCGGTAACTCATAGTCAGATGCAACAAATGTAAATCTGCTCAAAATAATCACATCCCAATAGATTACATTCACAATCAAACTGCCGCCATGAATGGCGGCCTTTTGCATTGCATTGCGTAGAACGTTTCGAGAGCTGCCGAAGCGTAAAGTCGCGCGCCCCCAGATTCAGAGCCGACAGGACGTCAGCCCTTAGCTAAGGCAACATTCCATATATTTCTACTTGATAGTTTATCATAATTATACCTACATCACCATACATTGAAAAGGATCCGGCTGTTTGCTGGATCCTTTGGTGAATTCTCATTGGGAGTGATCTTATTATGGCGTAAAGTGAACTTTCTCCTGTTGGTGCAGGCTGGGACTATCAAAAAGCCCGGAAATAATTACATAGGCTAACACGCCCAGACCGGATATCCCCACTACTGTAAAAAACTCCACCGCTGAAATATGGTAAGCCCCTCTGCCCGGTATAACGACCAGCGGATGCTCCATCCCGGCGATCAGGATCCAGAGTTTTTCGGCAAGAACGCCAAAAACTGCTAAAAATGCGCTGACCTTCAAGCCAATCGGAGTCTGAACCTTGAAAAGCAGCGCCAGCGGAATAACCAGCCCGGCCAGGATATAGGCCCAAAAAGCAAGACTTGCTGAACCGGAAAGGAGACTTTGTAATTCCATACCCGTAGAAGCTTCAGAAGCGGCTGTCAAGGTAAGCAATTCGCTTAGCGTCAATAAGGCGGACGCCAGCAGCCCGATTATCAGATATTTGCGAACCTGGAAAACATTTTTCTCCTCTTTCAGTACAAACAGGGAAACAGCACATCCCGCAACGATCATACTGATAATAAATGCCGCCACCGTACCGCTTCCCCAAAAAGCATGCGCGCTGACTCTGGATAGCATCAACCCCTCAGTGATGATGAGAGTCAATGAAGCCAAAATACAGATGACATTAAAGACCAAGCCCGTTTTCCCCGATTTCGCTTTCAGCAAGCCAATGACGGCGACAACCAGGCATATCATTAAGGCCCAAAAATCCTGTGCCATTGATGAGGTGTATTCAAAACTGAAGATCATGCTGAAAATATGGCTTACATTGCCGATATCGATAACGATCAGAACGCCGGCGCTTACAAAGCTGGCCAGTGCAACACTAAAAAGTTTATACTGCTCCCTGTTATCAACCGTATCATCTCTGTTCAGCGCCATGAGCCCAGCCAGGGCTAAGGCTCCGGCTCCCGCTCCGGCGGCGGTAAAGAATCCGGCAATATACATTCCCCAAACGGCATCCTGGGTCAGGCCTGTAACGCCCAGTCCCCGGATTAATTGTAAGATCCATAAACCCATCCCCAGAAGGGTCAAAATCACCCCCAGGCTTAAAACAGGTTTAGAAGCGCCCTGAATAAAACGCGAATTCGTTTTCATGCTGTCCCTCCTATCTCGGCAAATAATAGACCGAAGGTTTTGTACCAACTTGCGGGTGCAGCGGCTGCCCGCTTTTCTGAGCGATCAGAATACTGACCTGGCTGACCGGATTATCCAAATCGCCGAAAATCCGAGCATGCGCTGGGCATGTCGCCACACAGGCGGGAAGCAATCCTTCGGCCAGACGTTCATAGCAAAATTCACACTTGGATACGACGCCTTTGGGGAATTTGGTTTGTTGTACTTTTTCCAGCGGGGTGGTCTCTTTCCCTGGGTAGTATGACTGTGCATCGCCAAACGAAAATTTTCTGGCGTTATAGGGGCAGGAGACCATACAGGCCCGGCAGCCGATGCATTTATCCTTTTTAATGTGTACAATTCCACTATCGTCCCGGTAGGAAGCGCCAGTCGGACAGGCTGATATACAAGGGGCGTTTTGGCAATGCATACATAAAACTGGGGTCGATTCGATATTTGAATTTGGGTATTTCCCCTTTTCTTCTACAAGTACCTGGGCCCAGGCAATGTCTTTGGGCGTAACATTATGGGTCTTACAAGCTACTGTACACGCCGTACAGCCAATACATCTCGCTAAATCAATAACCATTCCGTAGTGCATACTGCTCCTCCTCCCTACGCCTTACTAATTCGGATTAAAGGACTGATTTCAATGGCGCCTGTCACGGGGTCTATCGTATTCCAGGCAATCGGGATCAGCCTGTTCCATGATACCGGTGTCGTATGGTTTACCGGGTCCATGCCAAAGGCCTTCCGGTGATGACCTCCGGCTACACCTGCAGCGTCCGGATGAATGCTTTCAGATGTTTTCACCGGGACCGGACCAATCTTAACCCCATGCTGATTCTCAACAAAAACCATATCCCCGTCATTCAAACCCTTTTTTACTGCCGTTTCGGTATTGAGAATCAGTTTTCCATAGAATGGATTATGACTCGCAACCTCCTGCAAAACCGGATTACCCGTACTATTATTCACATCATGAAGAAACTGAGGGGTTCGCCAGCCGACAAGGTTCATATCGAAGCCATCTTTCCCATGCGGAAACTCCGTACCCTCAAACCAATGCGGAATCGGTTGATAAACTTCGCGAATGGTATTGTTGCCAGCCGGATGTTCAACGCCTGCTTTTTCAAGCATTTCCAGCATCTGAACCCGGGTTTTCTGCAGGAAGATATTATAGATCGGCAGTTTAATCTTCTTATCCGGCGCATAGTAATATTGATATATTTCATGCTCCGCCAAAGACGGGGGCACAATCTGCCCTAATTCGGCCACCTTGTTGAAATCCCATTCTGCTCCGTATTTTCCTTTGATCCAGGCATCATAAACAACCTGGATTTTGTTGGTCATCGGTGGAATATCACCTTTGATCCCATTCATTCCCTTGGCCATGCCATTGGTTGGCGGCAGCGTGCCAATTCTTGCCGCCAGGTCTATCAGGATCTCATCGCCATGTCGCCCGTTATAAAGAGGCTTCACCAGTGCTTTGCGTGCTCCCATGGGCCCATACATATCCCGCTGGGTGGAGGGCCTTTCAAATATGCGTTCATAGCAGAAGACCGTCTCGAAATGGTTGGCTTCCGGCAGGATAATATCCGCAAAATGAGCGTGTTCATCCAACACGGTGGCAATCGCCGCCGCAAATTCCAGAGAAGCCAGACCCTGGGATATTTCTTCTATACTGCCGCCTTTAGAGAACAGATTGCCACCATAAAACAAACCGACTTTGGGCGCATAGTCCAGCCAGTATTTCTTTGGATCCTTGATGGTATTGGTATACTGGTATCCCACATCATGGGCCAGCGGAATCAAGTTGGACATATCCAGCGTTGTAGGGGGGAACTTAATCTTGTTGCCAACTGCGCCCAGATGATATATCTGCGGTTGACCATCCTCATCCTTGGCATATCTGAAGTTATTAAAACCAAGGCTACCTCCCGGAACATCAAAGGCCCCCAGAAGGATATTAATCGTCATCGCCGTATAATAGGCAACATGTCCAAACTGATGATTGGTAAGCCCTTTGTAAATACTGATGCAGGCAGGTCTATAAGGCAGGGTAATTCCATCAATGCTAATCGTACTGCCAATACACGCTTCTTTAACCAGCTCGCCGGCCAGGTACCTGATTTTAGCCGCCGGGATGGTGGTGATTTTCTCCTGCCATTCCGGCGTATAGTCTTTAATCTTATCTTTGATCAGAGAAAAGGCCGTCTGAGCCGGGACACCGCTAATCTCAAAACTTCCTTCCAGCGCCAGGTCTCCTATTGTCTCGTCATCAAACTCTTTGGGTTTATTGGCTGCCGCATCCCAAACCAAAGGTTTGCCGCTCGTGGCGTGGCGTACATAAAAACCGTCTTTCCCAATAAGATAGGAGGCATTGGTCCTGTTTTTCACAAATTCCACATCAAACGTTTTAATTTCGTGTAAGATGACATATTCGAGTGACAAGACGAATGCGAGTTCGGTTTGCGGCCGGATGGGAACCCATTCGCTGCTGCTGAACAATGTGGAGTTGCGGGGATCAACCTTAATGATCCGCGTTCCCCGGTCGACCACACTGTCGACATCCCCCTGAGTTTCTCCGTCTGCAGAACCGTTGTTTAATTGCCCTCGGCCAATATCAATTTTAAACTTGCAATATTTGGGGTCCGCGCACTCCACAAAGGAACCATGAAGGATCTCTGATCCGGAATGTCCCGAGCAAAAGCAACCCGGAGAAAAAATGATATTCGGCGTACCAAGCGCCGTGGCAAAAGGCCTCATATAAAGAGAGTGATAAGCGCCAAAACCTGAAAACATGGCAAATAAACGGGGATCCTTACTTTTTGCTTCCTTAATCTTACTTGCCGTTATGCTTAATGCCTCTTCCCAGGTGATTTCCACCCAACCCGGATCCACATCCAGCCCTTTTTTCGGGTTTGTCCGCTTAAGCGGTGTTTTTGTCCGCCAGGGATTGTAAAGGTTCATCACTTGCGCCTGTCCCCTGGAACACAAATTTCCTTTGTTATAAAGCCCTTCGGGGTGTCCTTCAACATTTAGAAGGACTCCGTCTTTGATTTTATATCTGGTCCGGCATTTTTTATAAAGGCAGCCGTCACAGAACCCATTCACATATTCCGTGCCATTGGCTTGCTCAGCTGAATCCGTACCGGCAAAAACGGCAGCGGATTGATAGGCTAATCCGCCTCCCATGGCAACAAGCGCCATAACCCCGGCAGACCCTTTTAAAAAACTTCTGCGCGTTAAGCCCTTTCCACCGCCCGTCTTGTTCTGATCCATTATTCATTCTCCCCTTCCTGGAACTTGTTGACTTAATTCAGATATGTGCTGCATTCATACTCTTTAAGCTCCTGTATAAACGTTGGCAAATAATTAAGAAGTCCCCGATAAAAATCTGTCCGGGCAAAACCTTTAGCCTCGCGACTGAACAATAAAACCCATTGACCCACATGTTCTGAAATGAATTTTATCGTGCGTTCCTTAAATCTTTGGACTTCTTCGAGATTTCCTTCTTGTATCCGTTTAAGTTCTTCACAACACAAAAAATGCAAATAAGCCATTTGAACACCGATGTAGTCCGGCCGGGAGCATTGACCTTTGGCACACAAGCCCAGTGAGGAATATTCTTTGGTCATGTCAAGAAATACTTTGACGTGATTCTCCTGACTGTTATCTCCCCTATATAAAGCTTCATAAGGCGGTGGCGGACTATACCCCGGTGCCACACCCCTAAAAATCCTGGTCCAATCCACTGCTAAATCCTGAGATACTTCTCCTGCTGTTTGTGTTTTCGTATTTTCGAGATAATTAAGCATCAACCCGGCCCCTTCATCAATCCTATCTTCAGTGTCCGGGAAAGGCATGATTTCCTGGATCCGGCTGCTGCTTTCACGTAAATGGACAATAAGTTCTTCTGTAGGTCTTTCATTCAGCAATAACGATAAAAAATTACAGCTCTCTGTAAAGAATTTTAATTCCTGCTGATAAGTAACTGACGCATTCACACTCTCACCTCCTCTCAAAAAAACGTTTATACAGATTAATTGAACGTTCAACTATATTAATATATCAACCAACAATCATTTGTCAAGACAATTAATAAAATGGCTTTAAACAAGGATAAAATCAACTTTATTGTATTTAAATAAATAATAGTTTCTCTTTCAACAATATTTTGGTGTTTGATTTTTTTGCTTTGCGAATTAACTTATCTAACATAAAAGCAGGAGTGTTGCCTGGCTGTGGCCTAGCAACACTCCTGCTTTAAACATCTTGAGTTTTACGGCTTATTTCATTTAATTATTCACCTGATCCGCCTCATATGCTTCGACAGATACGATCATTCTGTCTAAAATATTACAGAACAAGGTAATTTCCTCCGGTTCGAATCCCTTCGAGATGATACTCACCCATTCCGCAGTAGCATCCTTTAAAACCGGTATCATCTCCTGCCCTTTTTGGGTGAGACCCAGGAGGTGAACTCTGTTGTCCTGGGTATCCCGTACCATGTAGATATGACCTTTATGCAAAAGTTTCTTTACTATTTTTGACAACGTTGTTTTATCCATAACAATATTCGTAGATATTTGATCCTGGCTCAATTCTCTGTAATAGCTCAGCTGAAGAAGAACCGCCATCTCACTGGTCCCTAAGCAATATTCCTTCAATTTTTTAGCAAAAAAATCCCGGTCCATGCGGTAGAGAACCGCAATTCTGCTCCCCGGCGAACGATATGGGCTTGATTTGTATATACAATCTTCCATTTTCATTACCTCAATAATTTTAAATTATTTAGTTATAACGCAAAATTAGTTGAAAAGCTCAACTAACTAGTATATCAGTAAATATGTGTTTGTCAACTTATGTCATTAAATAGCCAATCACCATACCGGTCCATTTCCAGGAAAGCACGTTTCACGGCTTTACCTGTCTCTTGATCGAACTGAAAGCAGAAGCCCGGCCAAGCGAACCGGGTTTCTGCTTATAAACAAGAATATCATTAACCTATCATATCCTATGCCTTGTCCGGGATTTTTGTTACATATAAAAAACAGAGACTGACCGATTCCAAGTATGAAAGCGGAACTCTGATCTTACCTGTTTTTCTCCGAGCGTGCGAAAAAAAATGTACCAATGATCAGGCAAACCACCGTCAACACTGCAATCGCGATAAAGTTCACCACCGGATTAAACAAGACAACACTGCCGTATTCCGGCGTTCCTGCGTAGACCACCGCCCGTGCCAGGTCAAGGCAGTAGGTCATTGGCATGGCATGGCTTAAGGCATAGAGGACACCACTGGAGTGGTTGATCGGGATAATCGCGCCGGAAAGGAACATCTGCGGCATGGTGATAAGCATCACGGCAATATTCGCCGTCCTACTGCTTTTGACAAGCCCGATAATGATCATGGCCAGCGCGCCCCCCGAAAGGCACATCAGCGGCGACAGCGCTAGAATTAGCAGCAGCTGCCCGGGACTTAGGGTAATTCCCATGATCAGCCCAACGATCAAGGTGCCGGCCATACTGACGATTGCTCCAAAGGAAGAGCCGAAAATCTTACCGATCACGATCGCATACCGGGAAACGGGAGAGACCAGTATTTCTTGGGTAAAGTCCGTGGTACGGTCTTCGACCAGCGACGTCATCCCCGTAGTTGTGACCATAAAGAGCATATTGACCAGCATCCCGACCATCATAAACTTATTGTAGTCAAAACCGAGCCCGCCCGCCATATTCTGGGCAAGGCTGCCGCCCAGCATCCCCATCATCATCAGGGGCATCACCAAGCTCATGATGAGAGAGCCGGGAGACCGGAGCGCGATGGTAATGTCCCGCGCGGCGATCGTAAGCACGGCATTGATTTCACGTCTGGATCGGGACTTTTCTTTTCCTCTTGACCAGGCAGTTTCATTTATGGCAGTTTCATTCATGGTAATCTCACTCATGCTGCTGCGCCTCCCGTCTTGTTCAGATATTCCACATAAGCGTCTTCCAGCGTCGGCTCATTGATTTTCAGCAGCGTCAGCTTGGTATTCAGCCGGGCGATAATTTCCTGTGCCGTTTTGTCCTGATAAGGGACGATGATATGCGCGTCCTTTTTATGGAACAAACCCAGTTCCGAAAGCTCTCCAGTCAAGCCCTCCCGATCGTCGGCGTCCAGGACGAGTTCCTGGCGTAACAGGCTTTTTTTCATTTCTTCCGGCGAACAGCAGCTGGCGACCCGTCCCTGATTCACAATGCATACTTTGTCCACGTTCTCGGCCTCGTCGATGTAATGCGTGGTCAGGAACACTGTGGTGCCGTGTTCCTTGCGGACAGTGTTGATGTATTCCCACAAGCTTCTGCGGCTTACGGCATCCAGTCCCTGCGTCGGTTCATCCAGAAACAGCACCGACGGCGTATGCATCAGGCTGCGGATAATTTCCAGCTTGCGCTGCATACCGCCCGACATCTTTTTGACAGGCTTAAACAAAGCATCCTGAATACCGACGATTTCAGCCAGTCCCATTACGCGGTCTTTGTATGCGGAGGGCATGAGTTGAAACGTTGGCCGGTAGCTGAACATCCCGTACAGGCAGGCGTGAAAACGGATATTTTCTTCCGCCGAGAGCTGCAGGTCAAGGCTGGGCTGCTGAAAAATAATTCCGACCTTCTCGCGCACCTGCCTCGCCTCCTTCTCCACGTCATAGCCCGCGATCGTGACGATGCCGGAAGTCTTGGAAAGCGTGGTGGTCAGAATGGAAATGGTGGTTGTCTTCCCGGCGCCGTTCGGGCCGAGAAAGGCAAAAAATTCCCCCTCGTTCACCGCAAAGCTCACACCTTTCACTGCGGGCGTTTTGGCTTTATCGTATTGTTTGACCAGTTCTTCTACATAAATCATAGCCATAAAAATAACCTCCTGTTTTTTTACTACGGTGACAGTTTACCGCTGTAAAGTAAACGGAGGTTAAATGGAATTTAAACGAAATGTAAACTGAATGTTCAAACATCAAACATATATAATATTGTTTAAGCTTTGGGCAGGTCTGTGTGTCACAATACTGCTTTTCGGCTGATTGCGTCCTCCTGACGCAAACAGCCGCGCTACGCAATCCTACTCCGCTTGCCGCAGTACTTGTGACCCACAGACTAATTTTAAGCTTTGAGCTGTTTTGCATGTCATGTAGTTATTGATAATACGTTCTACTAGATAGAAGTTCACCGAAAATCAGTGGGAAAAATGGCGTGGCAGCGTGATCGTAAACGTTGTGCCTTTCCCGATCGCGCTTTCCGTCGTAATATGCCCGCCATGCAGTTCCACGATTTTCTTGGCGAGCGAAAGTCCGAGGCCGTTACCGCCAAGCGCGCGCTCGCGGGCCTTGTCTACCTTATAAAAACGCTCGAAGATATGGATCTGGTCCTCCGAAGCGATCCCGATACCGGTATCGGCAATCAGACAGCACACATCTGTCTGATCCGCTTGCAAAACAACCCGGATCACACCGCCCTCCGGTGTAAACTTCACGGCATTGTGCAGCAGATTCACCCAAACCTGGGACAGGAGTCCTTCATCTCCTTGGATCATTACTTTTTCCAGATCCGCCTCCATGGCGATATTCTTGGCGCACCACTGTGGTTCCAGCATCAGGGCGACATCTGCCAGCTGCTTGTCGAGCCGGTATTCTTTAAAGGATAAAGGCTCGACGCCGGTTTCCAGTACCGACAGTTTCAAGAGGTTGTCGCTTAAGGCGGACAGCCGTTTGCTTTCAGCTTCAATGATGCCCAGATAGTGATTCCGCTGGGCATCTGTCAGGGTGTCGTTTTTTAATAAGGCAGCAAATCCACTGATGGAAGTCAGTGGCGATTGGATCTCATGGGAGATATTGGAGATGAAGTCCTGCCGCAGCTGTTCCATCGAACCAAGTTCTTTCGCAATTTTATTGATCCCCTCCGCAATATCATCGTAAATAAATGCATCCTGTGTATCGATAAAAACATCAAAATCCCCCTGGGCGATCCGGGTCATGGCGTTCAGCAATTGATCATGTATAGCTCGATGCTGCCGGATGCTATGGGTACGCCTGATCGTGATCCATCTGAAAATAAAGGCCGCACCGATAAATAAAATCATCCCCGTGAGGCTGGCAATAAGCGACACCCAGAATTGCGACGGCGTACCGGTCCACCGGTAAATCAGCGATACAAGGCCATACCCTGCAGAAAAAAAGCAGCCAAAAGCAAGGATGAACGAGATTAAGGCAATTGCTGCCGGCGGGCGTTTCGGGCGTTTCGGCTGTTTCATCCAATCACCTCCAGCCTGTAGCCAAGTCCGCGCACGGTCGTGATCTTAAAGCCGGACTGGTTCTCCGGGAAACGGTCACGCAGGCGGTTCACATGGACGTCCAGGGTCCGTTCGTTCCCCTCAAAATCAACGCCCCAGATATCCTCAATCAGCTGATTGCGGGAAAATGTTTTGCCGGGAAAGCTTGCCAACTTGAAAAGCAGTTCAAATTCTTTCATGGGAATATTCTCGTGCCCGCCGTTTAATGTGATGCTGTAGCTGTTCTTGTCGATCAGGACATTGCCAATCTGAATCACTTGGGAAGCCTCAATTTTATAACGCCGCAGCAGCGCCTGAACCCGAACGATCAGCTCATCTCCCTCAAAAGGCTTGGTCAGATAATCATCAGCGCCAAGTCCGAAGCCTTTGACCTTGCTCGCCAGCTCCCCTTTCGCCGTTAGCATCAAGACCGGCATATTTTCGTAATAGCGCCGCAAATGACGGCAGAGCTCAAAGCCGTCCATGTTCGGCATCATGATGTCGACGATGGCCAGATCCGGGTTATCGTTTAGGATTTTTTGCAGTGCGTCACGCCCGTCTGCCGCTGCGCAGGCTTCAAAGCCGTTGTTTTGAAGCAGGGCCAGTACAAGCTCACGGATGTTCGGGTCGTCGTCCACAATCATTATTTTACTCATATTTATCACCAATTCCGCTCATTTTTCCCCTTGATATATTGCCCATTGGATCAAATCATTCTCATTTTGTCATTGTAACACATCAATGTAAACGGAGATTAAACGAGGATGTGTGCCGACGGCTCATTAAAGCACAAACCGCTGCTTTTTTAACGGTTACGATCGCATAAATCAGCTGCAGGTTGGTCTTTTTATGGTGTTTCTATCCCGTACAGTTCTTCCGCCGCAAGCTGCATTTCACCGGTTTTATCTTTTTCCAGACGCATCGTTTACTCCTCAATCTCCGCTAAGATTTGCGGGAACATGGCAATACTTCGTTTCAGGATTCCCTGCATATAAGCGATCAGGATACCGTAATTGGTCATAGGCACCTGCTGGTCCTCAGCGCATTTCTGGCGGTATTTCATTTCTCTTTTGTTCAGCATGCATCCGCCGCAGTGGATAATTAAACGGTAGGCGGACAAGTCGTCAGGGAATTCCGAACCGGATGTAAACGCAAAGCGGATCTGCTTCTGGGTGTCGTTTTTGATCCATCTGGGCAGCTTTACGGTTCCGATGTCATCACACTGCCTGTGGTGGGAACACCCCTCCGAAATGAGAACGGTATCGCCGTCCTTCAACGAATCCAGCACTTTTGCGCCCTTTACAGCCATCTCCAGGCTGCCCTTATATCTGGCGAAAAGGATTGAAAATGAAGTCAAAAAAATATCCTTGGGCGTATCCGCGGCTGCCTTGGCGAAAACCTGGCTGTCCGTGATCACAAGCCTCGGCTTTTTGCCCAGATTCTCCAGTGTTTCCCGGAATTCAAATTCTTTCACCACAATCGCCGTTGCATCCGCTTCCAGAATGTCCCGGATCGTTTGCTGCTGCGGCAGGATCAGACGGCCCTTCGGTGCAGCCTTGTCAATCGGCGTGACAAGCACGACAAAATCCCCAGGATGAATGAGGTCGCCCACTATTTTAAGTTTCGGCTCCTCTGTGACAGCCAAAGCGGCTATTTTCTCCTTCAGGGTTTGGATGTTCCAGCCGGTTTTGGCGCTGACATAGATTTCACGGTCGTTTCCGGCCGGTACCTGCCCCAGGAAATCGGCTTTGTTGTAGACAACGACATAATGGATTCCCTTCTCGCCAAGCAGCCTGACCAGTTCTTCATCTTCAGCGCTCTTTCCATACGCCGCATCGATCACCAATAGGGCGATATCGGTTTTATTCAATACCTGCCGGCTTTTTTTGACACGCAGTTCTCCCAAAGCACCCGTATCATCAATCCCGGGCGTATCGATGATCACGACGGGGCCTAACGGAAGCAGCTCCATCGCTTTGTATACGGGATCGGTGGTCGTCCCCTTCACGTCCGAGACAATGGTCAGATCCTGACCCGTGACGGCATTGACAAGACTTGATTTACCTGCATTTCTTTTTCCGAAGAACCCAATATGGACACGGTTGGCGGAGGGGGTGTCATTCAGTCCCATTGCTTTTTACCTCCTTACAATCTGAAATCACGGCGGCCGTTGACGATATGATGGAGATTCTGCCGGACAATATCTTTCACTCTTTCACTGGGGATATCCCGGATTCCTTGGGCAAGGACAGCCTCCCCTGCTGATTTCGTGGCAGATGAAGCATAATCCTCCAGATATTCCTTTAAGGTCATCAGCGCATTGGGGTGGCAGCAATTCTGGATCTGTCCGCTTTTGCACAGACTCATAAACCTGTCGCCGGTCCGTCCTTCCCTATAGCAGGCGGTACAAAAGCTTGGAATGTATCCCAATTCCATCAGCCACCTGACGATTTCATCCAGGGTCCTCCTGTCGCTTATGTCAAATTGAGCGGTATTTTCATTTTCTGCTTCAGGTTGGTGATAACCGCCGACACTTGTCTTGGAACCGCCGCTGATTTGAGAAACCCCAAGATGCAGGACACGCTCGCGGCAAGCCTTACTTTCCCGCGTTGAGACAATCATGCCTGTGTAGGGCACGGCAATCCGGATGCAGGCTACCAATTTGGCAAACAGGCCGTCATCGATGCCATGACTGAAAGCCGACGGGTCAATATCATCCGCAGGGCATATCCTCGGAACACTGATGGTATGGGGGCCTACGCCGAATACAGTTTCAAGGTGCTCGGCATGCATCAGTAATGCTGCAAATTCATAGCGGTACATCTCCAATCCAAACAATACGCCCAATCCGACATCGTCGATACCGCCAAGCATCGCTCTGTCCATGGCTTCCGTGTGATAGGCATAATGATGCTTCGGCCCTGTGGGATGCAGTTTTTCATAACTTTCCTTATGGTAGGTTTCCTGGAATAGGATATAGGTGCCGATCCCTGCCTCTTTCAGCTTCTTATAATTTTCAACCGTGGTTGCGGCGATATTGACATTGGCCCGCCGGATCGCGCCGTTTTGATGCTTGACACTGTAAATGGTAGCGATGGATTCCAGAATATATTCAAGCGGATTATGGACCGGATCTTCACCGGCTTCAATCGCGATCCGTTTATGGCCCATGTCCTGAAGCGCGGTCACTTCGCGGCGGATTTCCTCCTGGGTCATTTTCTTGCGGAGGATGTGTTTGTTCTTCGCGTGATACGGACAATAAACGCAGCCGTTGACACAGTAATTGGACAGGTAGAGCGGCGCAAACAAAACAATCCGGTTCCCGTAAAAATCTTTTTTGATCTGCTCGGCGAGGGCATAGATTTCCTGGTTTTTTTCCTCAATCTCACAATCCAGCAGCACGGCGGCTTCCCGATGCGAAAGTCCCTGGCGAAGTTTTGCCTTTTCGATAATGCTGTCAATCAGGCCGGCATTGTTTTTGTTCTTTGCCGCATACGCCAGGGTATCCAGAATTTCCTGATGCGAGATAAATTCTTCTGCTTTGGCTGATGCTACATTGTACATACGGGTACTCCCTTCTTAATCGGGTCAGATACTTCTTTCCCTTCAGTAATGGAATCCTCTTATTAACATTATGAAATTAACTTAAACCATCGATCGATGGTCCCCGCGGGAAACCGGCAGCTGACAGCCGATGCTTTCCATCCTTTTTTGCAGGCAGGAGCGGCATTCCGCAGCTTCGTCCCCCGTGCAGATCTTGTTATCGTAGAGCAAATATTTATTCCGTACCTCCACCGGAGACAGGTTGGGCATTACGACGTTGGCACCGGCCAGAATACCAAGTTCCCTCCCTTGCGGGTGGATCGTACCGAGAGCGGTCGTCGCCGGTAGTAAAACGCTCGGCAGCATCAATCGGATCAAGCCAAGCAAAAATAAAGTCAGCTCCAGCGTTCCAGATTCCTGGTCTGCAAACGGCGTTTCGTGATGGGGGATAAAGGGGCCGATCCCGACCATATGCGGATTCAGTTCCTTGATCAATAACAAATCCTCCACCAGCGCTTCCGTGGTCTGAAACGGAGAACCGACCATCACTCCGCATCCGACCTGATAGCCGATCTCTTTCAAGTCATAGAGACACTGCTTTCTGTTTTTGAGGGACATGACAGCCGGATGAAGCCTTCCATAGTGTTCGGCGTCGGCTGTTTCATGGCGAAGCAGGTAGCGGTCGGCACCCGCTTCATAAAACGCTTGATAGGTTTCATAGCTTTTTTCCCCGATGGAAAGCGTCAGCGCGCAGTCAGGATGATTTTTCTTAATGGATTGGATGATTTCGATTATTTTTTTATCGGTAAAATACCCGTCTTCACCTCCCTGCAGCACGAAGGTGCGATAACCAAGCGCATACCCGGCAGCGCAGCAATCCAGTATTTGTTTCTTTGACAAGCGGTAGCGCTCCGCCTTCCCGTTGCTTTTACGGATCCCGCAGTAGTAGCAATCGTTTTTGCAATAATTGGTGAACTCGATCAGTCCCCGCAGATAGACATCGTGACCGTAGTTTTGCATCTTTACCGTTCTGGCCTTGGCAAACAGATATTCAGCAAGCCCGGCATCTCGATGCTGATCTATCAGTACCCTGTATTCTTCCGGTGCAAGCACGCACGTTTCCTGAAGTTTATCTATCAGCTGTTTCATCGGCGGCCTCATTTTCCTTTTTAACGGTTACCTTGGAAAATGCCGCTTTGGAACTAACCCCCGGCAGTTTTCCGAGCTTCCCGGAAAGGGCGCTGATCACATCCTGCGGGGCATCCACTGCAATGCTGATGATGCTAATGCTTTTTTCACGGTACGGCAGGCCCATTCTGCCAATAATATACTGCCCATAATCATGCAAAATCGCATTGAGTTTCTCGGTCGACCCGGTATCTTCCACAATGATTCCGATTATCGCTACTCTGGACTCCATACATTAACCCCCTCATATCAAAAAATGCGCCTGGAAAGGCGCAATTAATCAAAAAATAATGATAAATATTGCTGTGCCTTTCGCCTTATACGATGTATTTAGCGTCAGTAACAATACGGTTTCCTGCTTTGTCAAAAGAAATTCTTGTGACGCAGCCACTTTTAATGTATTCCATCCGCGCTTATTTGTCAATCCCCACCAACGTACGCTACTTCACAAGTCCAATTAAATTTCCGTACCCTTCCCGCTCCATATTTTCTTTGGGCACGAACCGCAGCGAGGCGCTGTTGAATGCGTATACTCGAAAATAAGCAGGAATCCAGCTATTCTGCACAGCCGGATTCCTGCTTATGATTGATACGACTACCAATGACCTATATGACCCAATATTATTATATGACTTGTCTGTCATAAGTGTTCAAATTTTACATAGGGTAAGCGCTTTGCCTTTAAGGTTACAAACCTTTTATCACGATTCTCAGGCTTATCCCATATGATGTGAATAAAGTACAGGAAAGACGGTATCAATATGAGTGATTTGCTGACAGAGCGTACACCGCCTGTGATAGCGGCTGAAATCAATATAATCAAACAACAAACCAATAAAATTCTGCTGGCCAGCGCCGTCGAAGTAGGAAAACGTCTGAAGGAAGCCAAAGCGCTGCTGCCTCATGGGGAGTGGGGCAAATGGCTGGAGGAATCGGTAAGTTATTCTCAAAGAACTGCAGAAAAACTGATGCAAGTCTTCGATGAATATGGGATTAAACTGCTCGTCTCATCCGAAGATGACGGTAGTTCAAATTCGCCGCCGATGGCGAATTTAACCTACACCCAGGCCCTCATCCTTCTTGGGCTCCCGGTAGAGGAACGGGATGCGTTTATCGCTGAGAATGATGCAGGCAGCATGAGCAGTCGGCAGCTGCAGCAGGCGATATATGTGAAGAACCAGGAGCTTGCCGGGGAAGAAGACGAAGACCTGCAGAAAGTCTTTGCTGAGCAAAAAGATAAAATCTCCAAATTATCAGATGAGCGCGATCGGGCGAAAAAAGAAGCCACGGATAACCTGCAAGCCGTATGGGCCGAGCAGGGAAATGTTTTGAAGCTGCAGCGGAAGCTTGACGTCCTGGAAAATGAAAATACGGCAGCTAAACGCATCGCCGAGATAGAATACGAAAGTAAGCTCTTAAAGCTCAACCTCTCCATGAGCCAGGCAGATGCCCGCTTTGAGCTGATAGCCAAAGGACTCGATGATCTTTTTATCGCCATCAAAGAAATGGCCGCAGCAGACCCGGATGCTTGCAAATTATATATCACTTATGCCAATCAGTTAATGTCTAAAGCGATGAACAAGTTAAAGCGCATAGAGAAAACGACCATGGCAGTTCCGAAAGCTCCGGAAAATCCTGAAAAAGATTAATCTCTTTGCCTGAACGCCTGGAAAACAAGGGGCATATACTAAAAAGGACATGCTTTTCGGACAAGCAGAAAACCAGGAAAAGAGGTAAGCTTATGACATTAGTGGTAAACACATTGGACTCCGTGCTGGCAACCCGCTATCAGACAGGGACTACTGCCGGCGGCGGCCCGGTTCTCAAGCAAAAAAGCCTGACCGGCGTTAAAGCAACGGCAACTGATCAGGACGTATACGATGTGGCTGTCGCTTTATCAAGCCTGGTGGATTATCCATTGGCAGATATCCGCCGCCTGAATATTTTCGAGTTGGCCGATGAGTAAACCGGCCGGAGCAAATAATTCCAGGGTGGTGACAGAGCATGGCAATAACGAGCCAGAAAGTTTTAAGAATGGTATTTACGACCGTAGGTGGTAAGGCGTTTACCATTACCCTTCCCCAGCCAAAGGCAGGCCTTACGCTTGCCCAAGTCGGGACGGTCATGGACCTCATCATGGCAAAAAACATTTTTGCCACTTCCAGTGGGGATCTGGCAAGCAAGAGAGATATTAAAGTGGTAGATACTACCACGGACGATCTCTTCGATCCCCCACAAGAATAAAATACTCCGGCTAAGCTGTCCGGAGAGCATGGCTGGTTTCAAGGCATCATTTCGAGGAATGGGCGGCCGCAAGGCCGCCCTCGTACAACGAGAAATAACTCTTCTATTCTTCATTTTTAATCATTCATCGTGAATCCCGTTCTTCAAGATAATATTTCTGCTGCCAAAATAGGTCGCCAGAAAATAGGCACCGTAGATGAGGAGAATGGCCACAGCAGTAATCACGATGTTCGAGACCGCGTTGATACTGCCAACCTGCCGGACGGCCTCGTTGGCAACCTTAATGCCGACGATGGAATGGATACAGGCCAGGGTAAGCGGAATCAGAAAATAAACAGCGATTTGTTTGAAAATCGTCCGGCTTAACAGCTTATGATCCGCGCCGATCTTTTTGAGAATCGCATACCGGTGCCGGTTATCCGCGGCTTCGGAAAGCTGCTGCAGCGCCAGGACAGCCGCACTCGTAATCAGAAAGATCAAGCCGACATAGATTCCCACAAAGGAAATAATTGCTTTGGAACCGCCTGCCTGGGCGAGTATCTCATTCTTGGAAATGGCGGTAATCTTTGGCTCGGACGGAGCAGATGGTGAAGCGGCATCCTGAAGGGCATCTTTCCTTGAATTAAAGGCTCTCATAAATTGATCCTGAGCCGCTATTGAATCGCCAACACAGTTCAAGCAGAGAACGTTTTGGTGAACAACGCCGTCCTGTTTTAGCCTATCCGGAAGGACAAGCGTCAAAATACTGTTATCGCCATTTTCATTTCCATTATTAATACCTGCGGCCAGAAGTTCGGGGTAAACGGTATATTCGGTCCCGTTCAAATTTAAGCGGGGTTCGCGCGCCAAATATTTTTCCAGATACTCCTGGTAATCGGCTTCAGACCAGGCATATTGCGTCAACAGCGCGACCTGATTGCCTGCAAGGCTGATGCCTTTTTTGTTTTGCAGCATCATAATCTTGTTGTAATCGGTTTGCGTTATATAGTACAGCGGCAGCGGATATATTTTGTCCCGGATCATTTTCAGGTCTTGGGCGGGAAAAAGATCCTCGATACTTTGAAATACCGTTTGCAGGTTCAATTTCTGTTTCTGATATTCATAAAACGGGTACTGGCAGGAGTTTTGCGTATACGCTTCCACATTCAATCCCTGGCTGCTCAGATAGTCCGAAAGATCCGTGTCCGCCGTCCCGGTAATGGTGATATCAAACGGGGCGGCATCTTTGTAGCCCTTATTCAGCACATTGGTCATGCCGATGCCGGTGGAAAAAATGCCGATGGTGGCAAAAAGCATTAAGCAAATTAATGATATGGAGATAAAAGCCGTATTGATCCGACTGTTGATCTGCTTCAGGATGAACATGTTCAGCCCTTTGAGGTATACTTTTTTGTTGGCTTGAATCATACTGAGCAGAAAACCGGACAGCGAGGCAAAAAACAAAACGGTGCCGACCGCCCCGAGTATACAGGCGATAAGAAGCCTGCGGTCAAAGACCATAATACCGTAGATCAGGACACTCCGGTAAGCTGCCCCGATCAAAATGATCGCTAACAAAAAGAGAACAAGCGTAAGCCATGGATTTTTAAGCCGCTGTTTTTCATTTTGTTTTACGGAATTAATCAGATCAATCAGCTTATACTTGGAAACGGCAAACGTGCTGGCGCCGATCACGATGGCAAAAATAATCCCAAAATAGACGATGGTTTTCCAGAAAGCCTGAAGAGAAAAGACAAAGGTGTAGGCGGTCATGTCCACCTCAAAAAGCTTCGCCGTGACCACCGATAAACCCTGTGAAAGGAATATTCCGGCCAAAAGGCCTGCCGCCAGGGAAACGAGACCGATGATGAACGTTTCCATGATCAGGATCCTGGCGATTTTGTGTTTTTCCATTCCTAAGGTCATATAGATCCCAAATTCTCTTTTGCGCCTGCGGATCAGAAAGTTATTGGCATAAATAATCAGGAACCCGAGAATAAACGAGATAAAGATGGAAACCCCGTTCATTATCTTAGTGATGCTTTGCATAATCGCCAAAGCAGAATCCGAGATATGCATCATGGCTTTCTGTGCTTCAAGGGAGTTAAAGACATAAAACACACAAACTCCGAAAGTGAGTGTCAGAAAATACAGGGTATAATCCGAGAAGCTCTTGCGGACATTGCGGAAGGACAGTTTAAAGTACATTGGCTGCGTCACCTCCGAGCAGGGTCACGACATCAATGATTTTTCGGAAGAATTCTTTTCTGGAATCAGCACCGCGGTTCAATTCATTGAAAAGCTTCCCGTCTTTAATAAAGAGTATCCGGTGACAATAGCTGGCCGTAAACGCATCATGGGTTACCATCAGGATCGTTGCCCGCAGGTCTTGGTTCAGTTTCTCCAGACATTCCATCAGCATCCGCGCGGATTTGGAATCCAGCGCTCCGGTGGGTTCGTCCGCCAGAATCAGGGCCGGATTGTTGACGATAGCCCGGGCCGCGGCAATACGCTGGCGCTGCCCGCCCGACATCTCATAAGGGTATTTATTGATGATTTCTTCGATTTCCAGTCTGCGGGCGACCTGAGTCACTTTTGCTATCGCCGTTTGGTGCTGCTCTCCCGCAATCGTCAGCGGCAGAATGATATTTTCAAACCCGGTTAACGTATCCAGCAGGTTATACTCCTGAAACATAAACCCAAGTTCTTCGCGTCTGAATTTGGCCAACGCCCGGCTTTTCATCGCTGTGATATCCTTGTTCCGGATACGGATATTCCCCGCCGTTACGGTGTCAATGGTCGCGATGCAGTTTAAGAGCGTCGTCTTCCCGCTGCCGCTGGCTCCCATAATGCCGGTAAATTCCCCTTCGCTGACACTGAAGGATACATTGTCAAGGGCCTTGGTCAGGCTCCCTTTGTTGCCGTAATATTTTTCCACATTCAAGACCTTTAAAATTTCGCCCATGGTTACCTCCCTGCTCACTTCTACGAGTAGATCGATTCATAAATCCCGATAATAGCTAAGAATTAGTCAGCGTAATGGATAGCTAGCGCTAAGCAATCAATCAACGAGTTTATTTTAAAAGGTCTTGTTAGGATCTGCCATGACTTAAGCTTACGGTAACCTTACATTTTTGTCATGTTAACATTCTTTTTATCTGGGGTTGGTCTGTGTGCCACAATTCCGCTTTCGGCAGATAGCGCCATCCTTGGCGCTAACAGCCGCGCTTCGCAATCCGTGCTTCGCTTGACGCTGGAACTTGTGGCACACAGACCTAATATGGGGTAATCAGATTTTATGAAATCATTTGAGTAAAGAATTATAGAATATTGTACGAGTTCATGGTTAGATGATGTCGGTCATTGAGCTCTTGGGGAAAACAAGATATAGGGTCGTACCGCTGCCGGGGATAGATTCCGCGCTGATGGCTATGCCTAATTTTTCGCAGAGTCTGCGGCAGATGTAAAGGCCCATGCCTGTGGATTTCCCCCTCAGCCTGCCGTTTGTTCCGGTAAACCCCTTGTCAAAAATTCTGGGCAGTTCATTTGCGGGAATTCCCAGCCCGTTATCGGTAACCGCAAGAATACAACGGTTATCACGCTCAGCAGCTGTAAATTTTAGATGGGCGTCCTGTTCGTTTGCGTATTTCAGGGAATTCAAAATGATTTGATGAAGCATGAATTCCAGCCATTTAGTGTCCGTATAAACGGTCTTCTCCAGGTCATCCGTCGCAACGGACATGCCGGTTCCGATCAGCTGTTGGGCGTTTCTCTTAATTGCCGCTAAAACCGGCTTTTCCAGACTGGTCTCTTTAATAAGGTAATCCTTTTCGACGGCGCTGCTTCGGGCGTAAAACAAGGCTTGTTCCACATAGTTTTCAATCGCGTCCAACTCCTCGGCCATGCTGTCCGTTGCTTCGCTCCTGTTATTTTGCGCAATCAGCTTGGACGAGGAGATGGGCGTTTTGATTTCATGAACCCACATTTCGATATATTCACGGTATTCGTCATGCTTATTTTTATATTGGTTGATTTCTTCAAGACAGGCCTTGTTGGATGTTTTTAAAATGTCGTGGAGCAGAGCGCCTTCATAGAAATCCGGTTCCGAGACCATTTCGGCAATGAGGTTCTTGCGGTCGAGCCTGTCAAAGGAACTAACGAGCGTCTGATAAAACGCGTATTTTTTCTTAAACTCCATCGCCAGCGGAATCAACGCTCCGACGACATAAATGGTTCCGATGACGGCGGCGAAAGCCTTTCCTCCGGCCGGATTTAAAGCTGCCAGCATCAGAATGGTCATGACGGCTACCAACAGGTGACAGACGATATAGGCTCTTTTTTCTTTGATAAAGTCTCTTATCGTCATATGATCAAGTACCCCTGACCGCGTTTGGTTTCGATGACATTTTCAAGGCCGGCGTCCTCCAGTTTGCGGCGCAGCCTGCCCATATTGACAGTCAGGGTGTTGTCGTCGATAAAAAGATCGCTGTTCCATAAATAACGCATCAATTCGTCCCTGCTTACAATCGCGCCTTTTTTTTCACAGAGACAGGTCAGCATCTTGATTTCGTTTTTGGTAAGTTCAATCGAACTGCCGGCAACCTCCAAACTGCTTTTGGCAAGATTGATCGTAAATTCACCGCAAGTCAGCCTGTCCTGCGCTGTTTCGCGATATACCCGTTTCATGACCGCCGCGATCCGTGCCAGTAGGATATGGGTATTGTAAGGTTTGGTGATAAAGTCATCGGCGCCCAGGTTCATGGCGGCCAGTTCATCCATTTCCGTATCGCGGCTGGTGACCACGATGACCGGTACCTCGCTGTGCTTCCTGATTTCCCGGCAGATATGGAAGCCGTCGTACACAGGCAGGTTGAGATCAATCAGGATAAGCTGCGGCGCTAAAGAAAGCGTGAAGCCGATCATGTCCTCAAATGTTCCAGGCGCATGGCATTCATAGCCGTTCTGGGACAGGAAGATGCAAAGCTCATCCCGGATTTTTTTATTATCCTCAATAATCAGTATTTTTTCCAAAATAATGCCCCTGCTTTCTTCATTACCATCTTATTTTTAATATATCATAGAATCCGGTCCAAATTAAACGGTTGTCTTTCAGGTATACGTTCTAATTCAATCAATTAATTCCATTGTTTATATGCAATCATGAAAATATTTCAAGGCATTATTTTTTTTCACAAATATTTAGTAGATTATGTTAAAATATATTTGTAATTTTCTAAAATCCGAATTTTTAGCAATCGAATCAACTTCATAAATGTATCCAAAATTTGAACTGTTATTCTTGAAAGAATAATGGTTCTTATGTTGTTAAGGGTTTTCGACTTTTTTATATAGAAATTTACAATTTTCAACACTTAAATAGGCTCATTCTTTACTATACTAGGGAGATGGTGCGTTGATAAGAGAAAAAATAAAAACAATTGGAAGAATCCTATTACCTATCGTAATTATTTTGTTGTTATTTTCATCTAATACTTTTGCCCATTCAGGAAGAACTGATTCAAACGGCGGACATAGAGATAACAAAAATGCTAGTGGATTAGGTTATTACCATTATCATCATGGTTACGGCCCCCACTTACATCCTAATGGAGTCTGCCCATATGAAACACCAAAAAAAATAACAATACCTGAACCAGTTGACGTTAGCTCTGTAATGATCAATTCTATAGATAACACTATATTAGAAGTTGGAGGCGAAACTGTATTAAGTGCTACTATTTACCCTTCAGATGCAGAGAATAAATCTATTACTTGGTCATCAAGTGATATCAATGTTGCTATAGTTAGTGAAAATGGTATCGTTACAGCAGCAAATCCTGGTTCCGCGATCATAACAGCTAAGTCAAGTAACGGAAAAACAAATAGTATCACTTTAAATGTTGACGAAAAAGCAGAGCCTGTTTCAACAGTCAGCGATCAAAATGAATCCGGTTCTTCTGTTCTCGGCTATGGTGTTGTAGCTGCCATTGCAGCTTGGTTTCTATTAAGAAAAAAGAAAAAATAAAGAACTCCTATAAATTAACTTAACCATGATCCCCCGTTTCGATTTTTTAACAACTGATGAACAAAAAAAGACCCTTAGGGGGCTTTTTTTGTATGGTCCTGTTATTATGGAACCTCATTTATCTTTATTTCCTTTCTGATCCGTTCTTTAATATCCCGGCACATTTGCTCCGTTCCGATTCTCTCCCATTCATTTGCGATCTTTTCCGTAACCATCTTGGTAAGGGCTTCATCGATCACCGGATCGTGGCGATTCTTCATCAAAAGAATGAAGATCATATCGTAAAATGAATGTTTCTCCAGCATTTCGATCATTTCGATACATTCTTCGGGTGTGGATTCGTATTCTCCTTCGCACAGCCTGCTTTGGATTTTAGGATGTTCGGATAACCACCTGACTAGCCGGATCGTATCATCCATTTGATGATGTTTGCCTTCTTGCATCATTTCCCGCTCCTCAAAAATTCTTTATGGTTGTTTGAATGATCATTATGCTTGATCGCCCCCTTTCTTTTCTCGTTTAGAATTTTTGAGCGAAATAACCGGGGTTTCTTCTTCGGTATAATTGTTTTCTCCATGCTGAAGTGCTTCGACAAGGATATCAACAGCATTTGCTACTTTAGCGGCAAGTTGAAAATACATTTCCTTGTAATCCGGCATGAGAAATACACCTCTCTCGTGTCATATCACTAACTAAGCATACAAAATATAAAGATATTATGTTGGCGATATAACAGTAACATAGGATCTTCAATACATACTTTTGTATATAAAATTTATCACCGAACCCTATTATACCTCATGTAATAAGGAGAATTGATTTATATGCACTATTCGCATAAAATCCTCACAAATTATGTTCGCGAAATTCTATGGTATAACTATCGACTATTTGCTGGGATAATGGAAAACCTTATCGTTGACCACGACAGCGATAAGCTGAATGAAAGCTCCCCACAGTCATTGTTTTTCGTAAATCACTTGCTGGGGAGCCTTTTTGATTAACTAATCCCATGAAATTCAGCTTGTATTAGCAACCTAGTATCTAATTCCGACAATAACCATTTTCTCCCAACAAAGTAATCCCTTCGGTTATTTTCTCCGGTGATAGAATTGTTGATCTTTGTAGAGAGCGGGATATAACACCCAAATGCGTTAAGCTATAGAGCCGGGGTACCACAATCGACAATAAAAAGTATTCTGAATGATGAAAGCCAAAATCCGGGTATCGTGACGATCAAAAAGTTATGCGACGGATTAAACATCTCCCTATCGGACTTTTTTAATACGGATGATTTTCGCAATTTGGAGTAGGAAATTAAATAAAACCATCGACTTTCAATGATTTTTAATAACTTATCCATCATAGAGCGACATTTGCTCCAAGGCTCTATCCGTGATATCTTTGCTCTTTCGGGATGACAGACTTAAGAATAATCGACGTATATTTTCCCCACAAGCAGCAGCCAATTTTTCAACCTCTGCCATTTCATAGATCATATAAATTTTTTTGTGTGGAGTATAATAGAGTAAAACTTTTTTGTTTTGCTTCGTGAGATTAATAATATTGTTTAATGTCCCTTTGCTTTTTCCATTCCATATCATAAAGCCATGATCGGCATTTTCGGCCATTGTCTTATCTTTGGCTGCATAAAAGTCGAACCCTTTGACCTTATCCGAGACCTCAATTGTTTGAATCGGCCAATCTCCTACGTTATTTCTGGCTTTACCTTGACTGGCATAGACAAATACATCCCTGTATTGATGCTGGAAAAAAAACTGCTGGATCGCTCGATCCATGCCATTGGCATCACCAACCAAAACGGTTTCATTTCGTTTTATTATTTTTTTTAGCCCTTCATCAACATTTTTATCAATAACCTTAATGGCTCTGGGTCCACCAATAAAAATTTTCACGGAATTCACCCCTTGGTTTTTGTCATTGCCAAAACATAAATATGATCAATATTTTTATCTTCCCTTAAAGCATTTATTCTATTTCCTTATACCTACTCTTATGTTCTTTCTCAATTTGCTGAATGCTCTTCCCCGGTGTTGGCAAATCCTCCGGCATGGTTCCTCCCAATTCTTTAATCGTTTGCCTTACCTTTTGTCCTACTTGAAAATGAGTCTGATTGGCTTTATCTTTTACTTTAATATTCTCTCTTCTCAGTTTTTCATCTGTTTGAGTAGCTCGGAATAGATTTGCCGCTAATTCGGTGCTTCCCATATGGTCGAGTATTTTTTGGCTTTTCTTTAAGCCTTTGCATTCATGGATTTCTTTCACCCCTAAGCCGCCATACAACCCTTGGTAGCCTTTATTCTGAAAAATCGCATAATCCTTTGCTTCAACAACTCCGGCCCCTTTTGCCGCATCAGCTAAAGACTTATTATGGGCAATAATCTCATTACGGATTGCTAAACGCTTCTGTTCTTCGGTCAACTGCTCATAGTTTTCGATTAATTCTTGCTGACGTGTCTTTACGGCAAAATAGGTTTGTCCAATTGCAATCACTTTTTTTCGAGAGTCTCCATTTTGAACAATTAAATAACATGCGTAACGGGAAAGCATCATATCTTCTATCTCTCGTTCAGCACCTGAACCGATATCAACCATTTTGCCAACGTTGGCAAAATGGTCAGACAAAATATTGCCACTGTTCTGGCATGCAATTTTTGCTTTATCGATAACTTCACTAAACCTTCGCCATTGTTGGTATTCCAAAACAGCCTTTAACTCTCTGGCATACCAAAACTCTATACCTTCTGTAGTTAAATGCTTGATAGCTTCAAAAGTTTTTTCCGAATATCTTTCAATCTCAGTCATATGAACTCCCCTCCTCTGAGACCATTATAAACAAACATACGTTCTATTTCAACCAATTAATTCCATTGTCTTTGTAATACCCAAATCAACGGCGATATCGCATATTTTTCATTCCCCATAAGTTCAAGCCTTCTGGCCATACGATAGTAAGCGTAAACCATGTAGGCGGATTGTCATAGAATCAGCAGAATGAGAGAATATCCCAAAGAGTCTAAGTGTCACCAAAAGAGTCTAAGGTAGACATTTAGATAGAATGGGAGTGACTCAAATGGA
>NZ_MCHF01000026.1:0-70590 GCF_001707455.1 Dehalobacter sp. TeCB1
CTCCATATAATCTGAATCGGCTATTTTTAACAGGTACTATACCTGTTATTCCCAGTATTTTGACAGACTCAATGAAACCCCACTATATTTACTCTGTCAAAGGTTGCATTTACTTTGACCGCTCACCAAATGAAAAAATCCTTCGTCTCTCGTCTCTCGTCTCTCGTGCCAGCCTTTTCCGCCGCACTCCCGGCATTTTTCAGTGTTCCTGGCAGCTAAGGTCTGACCTTCTTTTTTGCGTGTTACCTCAACGAGCCCCAGCCTGGTGCGCCCCACTACTTTACATTTGACCTTATCCTGTTTAAAAGACTTTTCCAGCATTTCCAGCAGCTGATTCCAATCCTCATTTTGTTCCATGTCAATAAAATCGACGATAATAATCCCGCTAAGGTTTCTAAGTCTTATCTGCCTGGATATTTCTGTAGCAGCCTCCATATTCAGACTCTGCAGGGTATGCTGCAGGGAGCTTTCTCCAGTGTATTTTCCGGAGTTGACGTCAATGGCGGTCAGGGCTTCAGTCTGTTCAATCACCAGATAGCCTCCGCTTTCAAGCGGGACCTTGGGTTTTAATGCTTTCAGGATTTCATCACCGATATGATAGCGTTCAAACAAATTCCCTTTAAAGTCAGTCCATATTTTCCCGGAAACTGAGCATCTGACTTCCCGGAGCTTTGTCCGTAGCAGCTCGGCCATTTCCCCGTCATCGGTAATAATCCTGGTTACCTCTTCGTCGATCGTTTCTCTTAACAGACGGGACAATGGGTCGCTGCTGCTGTAAATCAGTCCCTTGCCAGACTTGCTTTTGATTCTTTCCGTTAAGGTCTGATTGATTTCTAAAATCTTTTCAATATCATCAGCCAGTTCTTTTTCCGCAACGCCTTCCGCCATCGTCCGGACAATCAGACCAGCATTCTCAATGCTGAGATTCTGGGCAAGTTGATTAAGACGTTCTCTTTCTGTTTCATCCGTTATTTTACGTGAAATCCCCAAATATCCGCGATTCCCGGGCAAGAGTACCACAAAACGCCCGGGCAGTGAAAGATTGGTCGTAACTCTTGCTCC
Organism: Dehalobacter sp. TeCB1; assembly: GCF_001707455.1. Lineage (NCBI taxonomy): Bacteria > Bacillati > Bacillota > Clostridia > Eubacteriales > Desulfitobacteriaceae > Dehalobacter > Dehalobacter sp. TeCB1. The sequence continues at coordinate 1,063 of NZ_MCHF01000026.1, forward strand.
TTTATTACCGACAGCTTCCCGGGTGACCTGAACAATCACCTCCTGGCCTTCTTTTAAGAGGCTCTCGATCGGTGGCACCGGCGATCCGGGTACATTTTGCACCTGGACATATTCTGGATTGACAATATCCCCTGCATAGAGGAAGGCATTCTTCTCGAGCCCAATATCGATGAAAGCAGCCTGTATGCCTGTAACAATATTACTGACCTTCCCCTTGTAGATATTGCCGGCCAAACGGGATTCTCTTCCGGAATCATCCAGGACTTCTGCCAGTCTGCCTTCTTCCAGTACCGCAGCCCTCATCCGATGATCCTCAGTGGTAATGACAATCTCTTTCAATCTTATCCCTGCTTTCAGGCTTAGTATCAAATCCAAATTTCTAAGATGACACTATATCGTTGCGATCACTTCGAGTGGGTTTCTGAGCATCCCGTCGGACTGTTCGATAAACAGGCCTTCCCTTGTTGTCGTTACGCCTGAAATATCTACCGGAAGTCCTTCCATGTTTTTTAGACTTTCCAGGATTTCAACCGGCCGGACTGAACCAGCGTTTCCGGTAATAATATCCAGGCGCAGTTGTACATGATAATTCTGAGCATCCGCAGAAATAACCCCTTCTTCAGAAATCAGTGTTATGGTTTTAACAAACGGACGAATATTCCGCTCTATTTTTTTGCCCTGCTGATAGCGAATCCCTGTTGCTTCGTCCCTGTTCAGCCAGTTCCGGCAAGCTTTACGGAGTTCTTCTGCCTCGACCGGACGAAGGAGAGGCGCTTCGGTCCGGTATCTGGCAAGATTAATCACAGCCATCAGTGCCTTGCTTCCCTTTACTGCGATCCCAGCGCCTATGATTTTTATGCCCTCGGGCAACTGGCTCTGAAGCCGCTCAACGATATTCCCAATATCACATGCTCCGGCTTCTGTTGCTTCTCCAGCTTCTTCCCGAATAGCGTCCTTTTCTTGTTCTTTATTCTCTTTGACTTCAATATCGACATATTCCTGTTCTCCTTCCACACCGACTGGCAAAGGGGGACCAAAAGCAATCTTCGGATGAGGATTGAATCCTTCGGAAAAAGCCACTTCAATTTGGGCTCTGCGCAGGGCCCTGTCCAACATTCTGGTTAAATCCAGATGCGCAATATACCGGGCTTCACCTTTCTTGGTGTAGGCCAGCCTTATCTTCATCATAACCGCCTCTTTTCCAATCTTTCCAAGATATAAATATCAGAGCTATCTTCCAAAGCTTTGTTGTAAAGCCTTTCTTTATTCCGGCATGTTTGTAAAAAAGCCGAATACATTACTTGTAAACGAGGAGGGATTTCAATGCAATTTTCTTCTGGCGAACAGACGCCGCTAAGATTGCTGGATGAGGCCAACTTCTGGAAACACCAGGAATATGAGCATACGAACGTCATCCGGGAAATCGTGCCGGATCTGGAAAGAAAATTTGTCGAAGAACTTAAAGAATGGGAACAGGCTCTGACAAGGACGCATAGCCAGGTTGTCCAGCTCACTGAAACATTGGTCAGATATGGAAATACGCAACCGGTTGTCGCCGATCAGGCACTTCGTCTGATCAGCTTTTCTCTTGAACAAAGCGGCCGGTTTGTAAAATTCCTTTTTGAAATTCTAGATTTGAGTCAGGCAGTCAAGAAGAATCCGACTGCTGCAGCTGTAATCAAACACATCATCCGTGAATCTGAATATTTCATCGGGATCACCCAGACCATCTGCAGTCAAGGCTAGGTTCTGTATAAAGTTAAAGCGCACTGAATTTTACGGGTCTGGCCAGATCCGGACAGACTCCGCAGTGGCTGCATTTTTCCCGGCAATCAGGTGTGACAGCTTCAGTCAGGGCCTTTTTATATTCTCCAAGCAAGTAGGATTTCTTGACACCTGAGTTCAGATGGTCCCAGGGAAGGATCTCATCCTCTGATATCCGCCTGTTGGCATAGAAATGCGGGTCAATGCCGATTTCCTCCATTCCCTGCTTCCACAGATCATACCGAAAATGCTCACTCCACCCGTCAAATTTGCAACCTGCGTTAACCGCCCATTCCAGTAGCTCCGCAACTTTGCGGTCACCCTTGGCAAATATGGCTTCCAGAAAGCTTGCTTCTACATCGTGGTAGATAAACTTGATCCGGTAATCCCGCAGTTTCTTGCGGAGGTATTCCTGTTTTTCTCTAAGAGTCACCATGGAATCCTGTGCTGCCCATTGAAAAGGCGTATGCGGTTTGGGAACAAACGAACTTGCCGAAACTGTGATCCTGCAGCCGCGTTTCCCAAGTTTTCTGGACAACTCTAGGACTTTTCTGGCCTGTTCGACGATTCCGTCCAAGTCCTCATAGGTTTCGGTCGGTAGTCCAATCATATAATACAGCTTGATACTGCTCCATCCTCCTTTAAAGGATGCTTCTGCCGTCCTTAAAAGATCCTCTTCCGTTACGCCTTTATTGATAACATCCCTTAAGCGCTGGGTTCCGGCTTCCGGTGCAAAGGTCAGTCCGGATTTGCGTACTTTTTGGACCTGTTCGGCAATCTCAACATCAAATGAATCCAGGCGGAGTGAGGGAAGGGATACACTGACCCCTTTGGGTTCCATTTTAGCCATCAGACCTTTAAGGACACCGTTGATGCAAGTATAATCACTGGTCGACAGCGAAACAAGTGAGATTTCTTCATAACCGGTGGCCTTGATGGATTTCTCCGCCTGTTCCAGCAATGCTTCAGGAGACCGTTCCCGAAGCGGCCTGTAGATCATTCCGGCCTGACAAAAGCGGCATCCCCTGGTGCAACCCCTCATGACCTCAAGCATTACCCTGTCATGAATAGCCTCCGTATACGGGACAATCACTTTTTCCGGGAAGTAGGCCGAGCTGAAGTCCCGCAACACCGCCTTTCTGACCGTCTCAGAAATTCCTTCCCTGACTGTGATTTGCTGGATTGAACCATCAGGTTTGTATTCGGCCTCATAAAAACCCGGCACATAGATTCCCTGAATCTGGGCCAGTTCGACCAGAATAGCTTCCTTCAGTTTTCCGTTTTTCCTGGCTTGCTGAATCACGTGAAGAACTGCGGGAAATTGTTCTTCCCCTTCCCCCAGGAAAAAGAAATCTACAAAAGGCGCCAGAGGTTCAGGATTGTAGGCACATGGACCACCGGCAAATATAAAGGGATACGCACCCCCACTTTCCGTCCCGTTTTTTCTGTCTTCGGATTTTAACGGTATCCCGCTGAGCTTTAGGACATTTAATAAATTGGTATAGCTGAGCTCATATTGCAGCGTGAAAGCGACCACATCAAAATCCAGCAGAGGACGAAAAGATTCCAGTGTGTAAAGCGGGATTCCTCCCTGCTTTAACTTTTCTTCCATATCCGGCCATGGAGCAAAGGCCCTTTCACAGAGAAACTCTTCATAAGAATTGATGCGGCCGTACAGGATACGTAACGCAAGATTGGACATGCCGACTTCATATACATCAGGAAAGACAAATGCCACCCGTACATCTGTCTTTTCCCAGTCTTTTTTTACCATATTCCATTCACCACCGACATAACGACCGGGCTTAATCACCTGCGGTAAAATCCGGTCGAGTTTCTGGCGAATCCATTCACGATCCTTCTGATTCATATGTATTTCCCCCTTGAGCCTATTTATCCAGGCAGGTCTTCATAATATATACGCTTTCGGCAGCATAAAGGCTTTGACCTGCCTTTATGCCATCCATGGCATCGTAACACTAGGCCATCCATAGCCCTCGTGTGCCGCGCTCAGCATCCCTGTTCCGCTTGACGTTGTCTATATATTACGGAGACGGATTACTTAATTGTGGATAAATTATTATAGCACAGCACCTTATTCTTAAGCAAAAACCTACCTTCCAGGCGCAGAAGGGCTTTCTTTTTGTCCAGGCCGCCGGCATAACCGGTAAGTTTTCCATTGCCGCCAATCACACGGTGACACGGAATTAAAATGGAGATCGGATTATGCCCGACTGCACTGCCTACCGCCTGAGCGGACATCGTTGTTAACCCCCGGGCCAGAGCAATACGTTGGGCAATTTCCCCGTAAGTTATGACTTTCCCATACGGTATCTGCAGCAGTATCTCCCAGACAGCCTTCTGGAAGTCGGTCCCCACAGGAGCCAGATACAAATCCATTTTGGGAACTGAAATACCTGCCATGATACCTTTCGCATTTCTTTCCGTGCTTGCCGCCTGTTCCTCTTCCCAAGCTTGTCCTTCTTGTCCCGAAAAATAAAAATCCAGCCGCCGACGCAGCGTCTCAAAAACAGGATATTCCCGATTCTCTGTCCATTCGGAAGTAACGGCAGGATAATGCTTCTGGCCAATGAACCATAAACCGCTTAGCTTATCTTGGACTGCCGCAGCTGTCATTTTTCCAAGAGGTGTATTCACAGTGCAGGTATAGGTCATGTTCGTTTTCATGTTGACAGGGTACCAGCTCCCTTCACCTATTTGAATAGCCGGTCTGCCAGTCCAACCCTCTTCGAGCTGAAAAGACAGAGTGACGAATTCTCAGATAGGATAATATAATACAGTAATTGCTCGTATGAAAGCAAGCGAAAAGAAGTATTGGAGGGGAAATTATGTTCAAATACGCCGATGCGCTGTTATTTCCAGTAGAAGTCAATTATCCAGACCCGCAGTTCGGCCGGATCATGCTGGAACATTACGGCGGGAAAGATAGCGAGTTCTCCGCAGCCACCCAGTATATGAATCACCGTGCTAATATGCCCAACCACTTTGTAAGGGAGTTATTGGGTCTTATCGCAGCAGAAGAACATAGCCATATGGAGATGATTGCTGAGGCGATTAACAGACTTGGAGGACCACCACTTTGCTACGTCAATTCCGAGGGTATACCCTGGGACCTGACCTATGTCGATCAAAGCCTTGATCCTGTTGCGATGCTGCAGGCCGATGCTGAAGCTGAGATCCGCGCAAAAATGCTTTATGACACACATTTGACAATGACCAGCGATCCTGGTCTGAAAAAGATGATTCGCTTTCTGGGTGACAGAGAAGATGTCCACAAACACCTTTTTGAAAAGTCCCAAGCTATGATCCTTCAGGGTGCTGCCCCAGGAAGTTTTAGCACATTAATCAGGGAATATCGAATGAGCTTCCCAGTCTGAATGCTTCTCTATATTTACCGGTGCATGATATTTACATGCTTTTGGATCATTACCACAGTATTCCATTCTATATGATCTTTTTTTATTCTTCTTTTAATTTTCCGACCATGCAATTGAGTCCAAAATCCATCATGCCCTGGATAACTTCAGTCTCACTTAGCATTCTTTCGATCTTATCGTCTTTACCCATTACACTGACGAGACTGAAATGATCAGCAGAAAACTTATCAATAATCTGTTTAAGCGCAGTGTCCCTACTTACCGCGAGACTCCTTCCAGGCATCAGCCCCTGCGCCAAAAGACGCTCTTTCTTGCGGCAGAGCTGCTTTAAAAAAACAATTCTGGCATTGTCCAGCTCTTTGCCGCTGCCAATCCAGAAAAAGATGCCAAGAACAATAAAAAGAATCGGTTCATAAATATAGAAGCCCATTCCCTGCATCAGGAAACCAGCAAAAACAAAAGCACCCCCAAGGCATTTACCGGCTGCCGCCAGGAACCGGGTGGTCGGGACAAAACCAAAAGACCCCGCCAGCAGGCCACGGACAATTCTACCACCGTCAAGCGGCAGAACAGGAAGCAGGTTAAAGGCTGCCAGCCAGAAATTTGTTTTGGCAAATTCCAACGCCCATGCTCCGCTTAAGATTCCGTTTTCACGAAGAATCTGAATAAAAAAGAACAACACGACATTGACGGCCGGACCAGCAAAAGCAATAATTGTCTCCTCCTTCTTTTTCCCTTCAAAACTGTCGTCAAGAACGGCCGTCCCCCCATAGGGATAGAGCTCGATACTCCTACACCTGATCCCGTAACCTCTTGCAGCAAGTATATGACAGGCTTCATGAACAATAACCAGACTAAAGACTAGAAGCGCCCTGACAACCTGACCAGCAAGCATACATAGGATTAACAGGATGATAAAGGTCGGGTGAACTTTAACTTTCATCTTGATCCCCCTCTGTCCCCATCCCTAGCAGATCGATTAAAAAGTATTAAGTACAATCGGGATTTTTGAATTTATATACTAGTTCTGAATTAGGTATGTCAAGGGGTCGACCGGCTGACCGTCTTTTTGCAGTTCTAGGTAGAGCCAGGGTTTTTCCTGTGCTGAACTGACTCCGACTGTCCCCAATTTTTTCCCCATCGAAACAGGTTCACCCCGTTCAACATTAATATCGCCAAAATTCCCCAAAAGGCCTTCCCAGCCATTGCCAAAGTTGATCCGTATCACTTTTCCGAGTTTTTTATTTTCACTGACTTCGAGTACAACTCCTTCCTGGGGGCAGAGCACAGCAGTCCCCAGCGCACTTTCAATTTCAATTCCGCTGCTGATCGTCCCATCCTCATCTGTACTCTCAAACGCTACCTTGACAGCTCCGGCTACAGGTGGATAAAAAATCTCTTCTTTTACAGAATTCACCGGCAGGCTTTCAGAGTTCTGAAGGCCTATTGCTTCTTTTGCCATCGTGTTTAATGCCACATAGATATTTCCACTGCTCATACCGCCTTGATAAACAGCATAGACACCTTTGGAAACAAAGTCCTCTCCGCTGGCACTGAAAACAATCGTTAAAAACAAAAAAGCCGAAAGAAGTACTCTTTTCTGACTGCCGTTCCAATCGGCCAAAAGACCTCCGGAAGGTTTTTTATTGAAATAAGTCCGATGATCTTTCCAGTCGCTCCTGACATATTCCTGATCATCCCTGTAACCACGTCCGATCTCCCGGGCAGCCTTTTCAAATTCCCAGTCATCCCAGCGCTCAAACGGATCCATTCATCCACCGCCTTATAAAGGTTTTCCTTCAGGGAGACAACCCTAATAAAGAATATGAACAAATACGCAAAAAAGAACATCTTCCTGACGAAAATGTTCTTTTAGAAATTTCTTTACAGATTTGAATAATGGCTTGTAAACTTTTATCGTTGAAGATGTCAGAACATTCGTCGTTCTCCTCTGCGACTTACGCTTAAGACAAGCCCGACCGCTAGCATATTTGCCCACATCGAGCTGCCGCCGGAAGTAATAAACGGCAGAGGAATTCCGGTGACAGGCATGATTCCTGAAGCCATCCCAACATTGATGAAAACATGGAAAACAATCATTGCTACGACTCCGGAGACAATCAGGACCCCATACCTGTCTCTCGATTTGGTGGCTACGGTAACCATCCGCAAAAGCAGGATGCAGAATATAAACAACAGTATCGATGTTCCGATAAAGCCAAATTCCTCGCCCACAACTGAAAAAATAAAGTCTGTATGATGCTCAGGTAAAAAATTATATTGGGCCTGGGTGCCTTGCTGGTACCCTTTGCCCCAAATGCCTCCGGAACCTATGGCCCAAACCGACTGAATAACATGATATCCATCCCCTGAAGTATCCTTGGCGGGATCCAGAAAAGCAATAAACCGGTTAATCTGATAATCTTTCAAAGGCAACGGCAATCCTTCCAGAAATTTCAGCGGTCCGGGAAGGTTCGTGGCTAAGTGCAATGCAACAGCACCAATGGCCGCCCCAATGCAGCCGACAATCACCGCCCCAAATTTAATCGGATTCGCTCCGGCAACAAACATCATTCCAATAAAAATCGCCCCGAACACCATCGCAGTCCCCAAATCAGGCTGAAGAAATATTAATAAAGTAGGCGGCAGTACAAACAGCAGGGGTAGAATAAAATCCTTTACATTATTCAGCTTTCCTTCCCTCTCATTGAGAAAGCTGGCAAACGTAACAATCAGCAGCACTTTGGCAAATTCCGAGGGCTGAATGCTTTGCGTAGAGGTGATAGGTATCCAGCGCTGCGCACCCTTCGCTTCAGAACCAAAAGCAAAAACGAGAAGAAGCAGGAATATATTGAAAGCGTAGATCCAGATACCGATCTTTTTATAGTTTTCATAATCAGTAAACGCAACAATGACTGCAAGAACAATTCCTGTAGCGATCCAGACCACCTGAGTTTTCACATAATGATACGGGTCTGACGCCATAACATTGATGGAAGCCGTGCTTAAGATCAGCAGGCTCGCCCCTAAAAGCAGTACAACTGCCAGGACCATTCCAAGATCGAGACCTCTGATAAAATTCCAATTTCTTTCTTTTATCATACAATACTCCATATATCGGCTGCTACCAAAGATTATATCACAGATCTCTCCGTTCACAATGATAACTTGACAAGTATGGGTTTTTTCTTACTAAAATACGTTGAACATCTTCATCCCGGCCCGACTCCAGCCGTCCAGGCTTACGAGACAAACCTCATATAGACAGCCTGTCCTAAATTCGAATGCGCATTCAAAATCGCCTCCGGGGGCGAATTTGGGACAGGCCTGATCCCCATACATCGATGTAAAGTCTTGTTCACAAAAAAAGAAGCTTAATGCTTCCTTTTTGTTTGACTTGAGCGATTTACTCACGAAATCGACTGTGTTCTCTCCATATAGTCCCTTCTAATTTTCTTTACAGGAACACTGGCCATCAGCGCGACTTCCCTCTCATCTTGATTCAGGTATACCTCCAACCCCTCTTCGTTGATCACCATATAATTCGATATCACCTTGACCAGATCTTCTTTTAAGCGATTCATCAGGTAGGGCGATATCGTGGCACGGTCATGAACCAGAACCAGCCGCAGCCGATCTTTGGCCTGACTACGGCTTCCGGAATTGTCCTTGCCCAGCACACGATATAATAATTCCCACAACATAATTACCTCCCCCCAGTGCAGGGCTAGCGTATGCCAACTAAATTTTTCAGTTTATCCATCAGGGAATTCGATACATCCAGATTCATTAATGGGACTTCTTCGCCTCTTACCCTCTGTGCAATCCTCCGGTAAGCTTCGCCCGCTTTGGAAACGCCGTCCATGACTGCGGGTTCTCCTCTGTTGGTCGATACAATAATCTTCTCGTCCTCCGGTACCACACCGAGAAGATCAATAGCCAAGATATCAACGATATCCTCAATGTCCATCATGTCCCCTTGTTTAACCATCCGTGGTCTGATTCTGTTAATAATTAGTTTTGGATTACGCAGATCCGCACTTTCCAATAGTCCGATAATTCTGTCGGCATCGCGGACCGCACTGACCTCCGGCGTCGTAACGACAATTGCTTTGTCCGCACCGGCGATTGCATTGTAAAAGCCTTGCTCAATCCCAGCCGGACAATCGATCAGCGTATAATCAAATTCTTCACGCAGCTCTTCGCAGAGAACCTCCATCTCATCGGGGCTTACTGCTGTTTTGTCTTTCGTCTGAGCAGCCGGAAGCAAATGCAGGCTGTTGAACCGCTTGTCCTTAATAAGTGCTTGTTTGATCCTGCAGCTGCCGCTTGTAACATCGACAATATCATAGACGATCCTATTCTCGAGGCCCATAACAACATCAAGATTGCGAAGGCCGATATCCGTGTCGACCAATGCAACTTTAAATCCGGCAAAAGCCAGGGCTGTCCCCAAATTTGCTGTTGTAGTAGTTTTCCCTACGCCACCTTTCCCTGAAGTTACTACAATTGTTTCACCCATAACCAAGCCTGCCTTTCATCATAAATGATTAATGCATTGTCTTACATTTCAGTTATAATTTTCCATTGCCAAGTAAAAAATAAATCCCCTCTTCAGAATTTCAACCAGTACCTTATTAGCCCAGCGTGAGCTTTGATCTGTTTCTGTGTAAGAAGATTCTACAATCCCTTTTGCTTTTCCTTTCGCAAAGAAAAAAAACCGAGGATCAAATTCCCCGGTATTTCTTATTTATATGACTATTTCCAGCCAAAATGATATTTAAATGCTGCTTTCGCGACATAACCCGATGTTTCACTGCCGTGTCCGCCATATTCCACCACGCCGGCAAATGCGATCTGAGGATTGTCATACGGTGCAAACGCGACAAACATCCCGTTATAAGCTTCTTCTTTGGATGTTCCCTTCGAACCGATCTGGGCCGTACCGGTCTTGCCGCCGCCGGTGAACTCTGGTATATCTCTGAAAAGCCAGGCCGCTGTCCCCTCACCGCTCGTTACTTCCGACATTGCTTTTTTGATCGTTTCAATATTTTGTTGGGAAACAGAAACTTCGTTTAGAACTTCCGGCTGGTTCTGCTGAACGACTTTCCCGGTCACAGGGTCAAGAATTTTGTCCACAACATAAGGCTTGTAATGTTTTCCGCCATTGACAATGGTCGCGACATAGTTAGCCATCTGAAGAATTGAATAGTGGTTTGCGCCTTGACCAATCGAACTGTTGAAACTATCGTACAACCGCCAGTTTACATACTCATTAATGTTATTTTTATACTCCTGTTCGGCCTGAGCAATTTCATCTTCTTTATCATGCTGAAGTGTATTTTTTTCATCCTGATCTTTTGCACTGGCCAGAAGCTGCGCATATTTATCCCCAATTTCCTGAAGCTTTTCTTCTCTTTTTTTATCGTAGTAGGGTTTATAATAAGATTCCTTCCAGGCCGGGGAAGGCACATTTCCTTCCGCTTCATACGGTAAATCTACACCGCTAGTAACCCCCAGGCCAAATTCATTGGCAATTTTCTTGATCAGCTCCGGATTTTTCTCATAAACCCGGCGGCCAACAATCTGGAAATAGATGTTGGAAGAATGCGCAAGCCCGCTATAAAGGTTCACCCTGCCAAAGTTATTTCCACCCCACTCGGCGACCCCTGCACTTTGTACATCCGGGGACCCCAGCGAAGACATGGTATCCATAAAAGTATCGTCCGGTGTAATGACGCCTGCTTCCAGAGCAGCCATTCCCGTAATCATCTTAAAAGTCGAACCGGGAGGATACGTACCGGTCAGCGCCCGGTTGAATGATGCGGCATCTTCACTGCTGAAATACTTTTGAGCAGTTTCCTCCGAAATTGTCCCGATCAGGTCATTCGGATCCATGAAAGGACGGGAAGCCATGGCCAGTATTTTGCCTGTATTCACATCGATGACCACCGCCGCGCCGGCCTGGGCATCGGGATGGGTCTTCTGAATATCCTTGATCACTCTGTCCAGTTCGTTCTCCACGACACGCTGCATCTTGCTGTCGATGGTCAGCTGCAGGGTACAACCTGCCTGGGCTTCCTGGAGCGTTTCTTTGTCGATCGGTCTCGCGTTGCCGTCGACGCTGACAATTTCTACGCCATGACTGCCGCGCAGCCAGGTATCGTAACTTTTTTCCACGCCCATTTTCCCTACAAGGTCACCCTGCGTGTAGCGATATTCGTCATCATTGGACTCTGCCTGCTCATTGAATTGTTCAATTTCACTCTCGCTTATTTCCCTAACATAACCCAAGATCTGACCAAGCAGTGTCTTTTGCGGATAAACCCTTTCCGCTATTGGTTCAATGCTGACGCCGGGCAGCTCATTGCTGTGCTCGGCGATAATCGCCTGTAGTTCTTTTGGTATATCTTCCAGAATGACAACCGTCTTGTAGCTCTTCCACTGCTGGTTACGAATCATCACCAAAAGATCCTCGGTAATCAATTCTACCGATTGGTTTGGATAAGGCCAGTACGGTTTAATATATTCTGCGAGGTTAGCAACAACATCTTTCCAGTTGGTGTTCACTTTCTGCAGGTCAGTCCAGTCCAGGGTCAGCGCAAAACTCGGCACGCTTTGGGCCAAAACGATATTGTTGCTGTCCACAATCTCTCCGCGGACCGCGGACGTCGTGACCGTTTTCATCACATTACCGGCCGCCAGGTTCGAATAATAGGACGCTTTGGCAATCTGCAGCCACCATAGATTAAATCCTAAAATCAAAAAAAGAAGAATGACAACCACACTGAGCCAGGTCAATCTCCTCTGATAGGGTTGTCTCTCCCTTTCTTCCATCGTGTTCATCTCCTATTAAGCATCATGTTTAACCAACACTATAATTGTTGTTCGATCTTCTTTTTAGGTTGCAAAATTCCTTCTGTAAAAGACTTGTGGATGAAGGGATAGGTAAGCGGAACCAATAGGCAGTTGTAGAAAGAAATGCCCAGAATGACCTTTACGGCATCCCCGAGGTACCAGTTAAGTCCAGCGGTGGTTGCAATCAAGGCCATCAGGGTCTGCCCAAGAACCGTTACGATAAAGACGAGCACCATGGTAAGCGGAATGTTTTCTCTGTACCAGCGCTGCTGAAGCATACTGATCAGCAGTGCAACGACAGCTAAAATGATCGCATAGAGTCCGATATACCTTCCGAGATAGAAATCCACAATCAGGCCGATCACAAACCCATACACAATTCCCTGAGCCGGCCGGTGATGCAGAGCGATATAAATAACCCAGAGCATGGCCAAATCAGGTTTTATGCCGGCCCATGACCAATAATGGAAGATCGTCCCCGGGAGGATGAGACAGACAATAAGAATCAGTAACATTACGATAAAACGTTTCATCGACTGTCCTCCGGAATGCTCACTACATAGACTTCCTCCAGAGAATCAAAATCAACAATGGGTTCGATCGCGGCTACTTTCAGCAAGCCTTTCGCATCAATTTTAATCTCGGTAACAACACCAATCGGAATGTCCTTGGGATAGACCTCTCCTAAACCCGAAGTATATACCAAATCTCCTGCATTGACTTCATCGTCCTGCCGGAAATTCATTTCGAGTTCTCCTGAGGAATTCAGCCTGGTGTTTTTCTTATACGTACCTTTGACAATCCCAAAAATTGCCTCACCTTTATTACCCCTGGCAAAGGCGCCAACCTGTCCCTCTCCGTCGAGTAGCAGTAAAACATCCGAGGTCTTCGGGGTGACAGAAATGACCTTCCCGACCAGACCCAGATTGGCAACAACAGGATCATCCACTTTTACGCCGTGATCACTGCCTTTATTGACGGTGACTGTCTGATACCAGGCTGAAGGATTACGATTTATAATGGTGGCACCAATTTTCTCATAGCTCTCCAGCGAGGGACTTTGAAAAACAGCATCAAGTTCCTGATAGCGCAGGGCAGCCAGTACCTGTTGTTTGAGCTGAAGATTGTCTCCCGTGAGCGTTTCTACCTGTTTACGAAGTTCCTCATTTTCTGCTTTGACAGTCCGAAAACTGAAAATCGCCCGAAAATTATCTTTAATCCCATCTCCCAGATTCCAAATCGCACTTTCTATCGGTGAAAGTACTCTTTGCATGGCGTTCCCGACAGGGTTCGGAGACTGACTGCCGAGTCCGGTCAAATGGATCGTCGTCAAAGTGATCAGCAGAACAGCAAAAACGAGAACGGCTATACCCATGGGATTTATTTTTTTCCCCACCGATTTCTCCTCCCGCTTTTAATTCTTCTGCATAGCGGCAATCCTTCTTAGAATTTCCTCATTCTCAAGCACTTTACCGGTACCCAGTGCAACACAGGAAAGCGGGTCCTCAGCAAGGTGGACGGGTATCCCTGTCTGATCGGCAATTAGCCTGTCCAGATTTCTTAACAGTGATCCGCCTCCCGCCATAATAATGCCTCTGTCCATGATATCTGCCGCCAGTTCCGGAGGCGTTTTCTCAAGGCAGTTCTTTACCGCATCAACGATAGCATTTACCGGCTCATTTAAGGCTTCAACAATTTCTTCGGAAGTAATCTCAACGTTCTTGGGGAGACCTGTCAGGAGATCGCGTCCTTTGATGGCATACGTCAAACCTTTTTCCGGCATATAGGCCGCTCCGATCTCCATTTTGATATTCTCAGCCGACTGATAACCGACGGAGAGGTTATAAGTTTTCTTGATATACGCAATAATGGCATCATCCATCTCATCTCCGGCTACCCGGATCGAGCCGGCTGTAACGATGCCTCCCATCGAGATCACGGCGACTTCAGTTGTGCCTCCGCCGATATCGACAATCATATTCCCGGTAGGATCGCTCACGGGCAGACCTGCTCCGATGGCGGCAGCCATCGGCTCTTCCATAATAATCGGATCTTTTGCTCCGGCTGCAAGAGCTGCTTCCTTGACAGCTCTTTTTTCAACTGCGGTAACTCCGGACGGCACACAAATGACGACCCGGGGCCGCGCAAATAAGAATTTTGATCCTAAAGCCCTGTTGATAAAATATTTAAGCATTTTTTGAGTAACATTGAAATCCGAGATTACGCCGTCTTTCAACGGTCTGATTGCAACAATATTTCCCGGAGTTCTTCCGATCATCTCCTTGGCTCTGTCTCCAACCGCCAGAGGCTCGTTCTTCTCTATATCCATAGCAACCACTGAAGGCTCCCGTACTATGATTCCTTTGCCTTTCATATGTACAAGGGTATTGGCGGTTCCCAGATCGATTCCGAGGTCCTTGGAAAAAACCATGTTTTGTAAATCTCCCTTCAAGATAAATCATTTCAAATTTCAAGTGATGCCTGGCAGTCTTTTCTCAGTCTCCCACAAAGTGGAATTTTTCATACCATATTTCGTATTGCTATGGCATCGTTTTATTATATCATTTTTTTGCATCAAATTAATGAATATTTCCTATTTTTCAATATTTTTTTATATTTGTGGTCATCTTTCGACAGTGGTACTGTTAGGCTAAAGATCGGGCTAGATGATCCCCTGTTCTTTCAGGCTGACATACTTTTTATCCCCAATGATGATATGATCCAATACCTCAATCCCTAATATTTTTCCGCCTTCCACAAGCCTTTTGGTAATATCAAGGTCTTCCCTGCTGGGCGAAGGATCGCCGCTCGGATGATTATGCAGCAAAATAATAGTATTCGTGTTACGCCGAATGGCATCCTTAAAACACTCCCTGGGATGCACAATGGATGAATTGAGAGACCCGACCGATACAGGACTTATACCCAGTACATTGTTTCGAGTGCTTAAGTGTATGATCCTGAAGTGTTCCCGGTCGAGCTTCCGCATCTCCTCCATGACCAGATCAGCCGCGTCTGATGGCGTGTTGATCACCGGGCGTGACATAGGATCAGTGCAGACACTCCGTTTGCCGATTTCCAAGGCTGCCTTGACTTGAGCCGCTTTGGCCGGTCCTATGCCGTGAACCTGTTTTAATTCATCAACGGATAATCTGGCCAGGCCAGTCAGTCCGCCCGTTTCCGTCAAGATTCGTTCGGATAGTTCCAGGACATTTTCCCCTCTTGAACCGGTCCTCAGCAGTATCGCCAGTATTTCTTTGGTGGACAGGTTTTCCGGACCATGCTGATGAAGACGTTCCCTTGGTTTTAAATCTTCAGGCAAGTCCTTTAGCCGGCGGTAATTCATCCCTTTTCCCTCATGCTTCAAGGTATCTTTTATTTTTTAGGGGAAATCCCCTTATCCCCAAGCTTTCGCACCAGAAGCTCCATCGGCAGTCCGACCACATTCGACCAGGAACCGCTAACTGCTGTCACAAACCCGGCAGCTCCGCCCTGAATCCCGTAAGCGGCTGCTTTATCCATCGGTTCCCCTGTCGTAATATAATCCTTGATTTCCTGAACCTTCAGCTCCCGAAAAGACACAGTTGTAATCTCAACAGCAGTCTCCACGCTGATCTGCTGACGAACCTTGTCCATTGCGGCTAACGCAATCGCGGTCATTACCCGGTGGGTTTTTCCGCTTAAGTTAAGAAGCATTCGTTCCGCTTCCTCCTCGTCAGCAGGCTTTCCGAGCACAATATGGTCCAGCACCACAATGGTATCGGCGCCTAAAACCAAATCATCAGCCGAACCACTTAAATCAAGCCACGCTTCAAATCCGGAAAGCGCCTTGCGTCTGGCAAGATCCTGTACGCCTGTCTCAGGCCAAACATCTGGCGGAAGATATTCGTCGACCGGAGCGCTGACAAGTCTGAAGTCATATCCCCATTCCTCCAGAAGCTCACGCCTTCGCGGCGAAGCCGAAGCCAAAATCAACATCATTCTGTCACATCCTAAGCATCTTACTATTCTTCAAATCATCAACGTAAGCTACGATAAACAAGCCGGGTTATCGTCCCCCGGCTGTTAAGTCTTCTATCAGTCTAGCACTATTCCCTTTTTTTGACAAGTCCAGCGTGTATTGACACTTTTACGACAAAAATGGAAAAGTCTATGCCTTGCCCTGAGAGCTCAAGATAACCAGATAGAGCGCATCAAGCAATGCTTTGGCGCTGGCCTTAATAATATTGCTGGATACCCCGATCGTTCCCCAGGTATTGACGCCATGCTTTGTTTCAACCACAACCCGGACAACTGAACCTGTGCCCCGGGAACCGTCAAGAACCCTAACTTTATAGTCTGTCAGCTCACTCTCTTCAATAGCCGGGAAAAAGGCACCCAAAGTGCTTCTGAGAGCTTGGTCAAGCGCATGAACCGGCCCGTCTCCCTCGGCTGCAATATGAACCTGCTTGTCTCCGACCTGCACTTTCACAACCGCGACAGAGTCAAGCTCACCGCGCAGCGGATCACTCCAAACGTGATAATCTTCGAGTGTAAACGGCTGTTCGTATTTGCCGAGGATCTCCAATAATAGCAGATCCAGGCTTCCCTCTGCCGTCTCATACTGGAATCCCTCGTTTTCGGCATTCTTAATTCTTTCCATCGCCAGTTCCACGAGCGGATCATCTTTTTCAATCTCAGGTTTGAACCGGCGCATTTTCAAGCACAAATTTGCTTTTCCGGATTGATCGGAGATCAGAACCCGGCGTTCATTCCCGACCGAAGCAGGGTCAATGTGCTCAAAGGTTCTGTTATTCTTCATGACCGCATCGACATGCATACCCGCTTTATGGGCAAAAGCGCTTCTGCCCACAAACGGCTGTTTCTCATCAAACGGATAATTGGCGAGTTCCGCCACATACCTGCTTAAATAAGAAATATTGTGCAGAACCTCAGGTTCAAGCAGTTGATAACCTAATTTCAGCTGCAGCCAGGGTATCAGTGTGCTTAAATTCGCATTGCCGCAGCGTTCCCCAAAACCGTTCCAGGTTCCCTGGATCTGATCCACTCCTGCCTCAACAGCCGCCAGCGTATTTACGACAGCCAGCCCTCCATCATTGTGAGTATGAATACCAAGTATGGCAGGGGAAAGCTCCTGCCTGACGATCTGCACCCCGTTCGTGATCTCCCTGGTATAGGTACCGCCATTCGTGTCGCAGAGAACAAGTCCTTTCGCTCCACCAAGCATGGCGGCTTCCAGACAGCTTAACGCAAACGCAGGGTCGTCCTGCCAACCGTCAAAATAGTGTTCTGCATCAAAGAAGACTTCCTTACCGGCTTTCACAAGATATTCAACAGATTCTCTGATGATTCTTAAGTTTTCCTGTGGGCTTGTTCTTAAGACCGTTTCAACATGAAGTTTCCATGTCTTCCCAAAAATCGTCAAGGTATTCGCTCCTGAAGCAATCAGTCCGTTCAATGAATCACTTTTTTCCGGAGATTCGCCGACTCTGCAGGTACTGCCGAATGCAACGACCCTCGTCCGCAAACGCCAGTCCTGATTTTCGGCAGAATCCGCCCAGGAGGACATCGTACGGTAAAACTCATCATCTTTGGGATTCGCACCCGGCCAGCCGGCTTCCACATAGTCGATGCCGGCTTCAATCATTTTCTGCATATAGAAAAGCTTATCTTTGGCTGAGAAGTGGACGCCTTCTCCCTGAGCTCCGTCCCTCAGCGTCGTGTCGTAAATTGAAATACGCTTGTCTGCCATTCTCTTCCCTCCCAAAAACTCTCTGTGCATCTAAAGAATTCTTAAAAATGTTTAATAACTCATTTTACCTGTAAATACAAAATTAATAAAGCCTTAATCCATTTTAGAACAAAAAAAAAGGCATCCAGCGCTAGCGTATCTGGAATACCTTCCTTCATGTACAAATGATCAATTCTAGGTTCTAAGCCATTTTTCCGCCCAGATTGAATGTCAGCACTTCAAGGTTTACAGACAAATCCACATTTCTGAGTTCTACAGTGGGAGGAACATTTAAAACGACAGGTGCAAAATTCAAAATGGCCTGGACTCCGCCTTTAATAAGTTTATCGGCAATTTCCTGGGCTGCAGATGCCGGGACAGTTATTGCTCCGATCTGGATCTGGTTTTGGGCGACGACTTCTTCCATCGTTTCAATCGGCAATACTTCGATATCGTTAATCTTCATCCCAGTTTTTTGGGGATCGTTGTCAAAAATATTGATGATTGAAAATCCGCGTTCTTTAAAACCCTTATACGTACTCAGGGCCAGTCCGAGGTTGCCCAGTCCTACGAGGCAGACGCTCCACTCATTGCTGAGACCCATGATCCGAAGAATATTTTTATGCAAGTCTTTGACATTGTAACCTACTCCGCGAATCCCAAACTCCCCAAAATAAGCAAGGTCTTTACGAACCTGAGCAGGACTTACGCCTACTCCTTCAGCAATATCACCTGAAGAAATCGTTATGATTCCTTTGCGGTCTATCTCTGTCAAATAACGAGAATATACGGAAAGCCGTATAATCGTTGCTTCAGGAATTTTCAAGGTTTTCAAATCCAAATCCCCCATTTCGTCTACTTCAAAGATAAGTTAATTATATCACTACCTAAAGAAAATGCAATT
This sequence comes from Dehalobacter sp. TeCB1, assembly GCF_001707455.1. NCBI lineage: Bacteria > Bacillati > Bacillota > Clostridia > Eubacteriales > Desulfitobacteriaceae > Dehalobacter > Dehalobacter sp. TeCB1. The sequence goes on from NZ_MCHF01000026.1 coordinate 19,718, forward strand.
AAACCGAAGGAAATACAAGATATCACTGTTTAATTATGTTTTTTGACCCTACCCAAAATAATCAGGGATTTTGTTCAAAATACTTGTAAGTAACCCATTTATACTCAGCAAAGACTTGAAGAAGCTGCTGATTATACTTATATTGAAAATCCCCCTGACCATCCAGGGAGGCATTAAGGGCGCTCAAATTATCCTGCAAATGCCTGAAATCTTCCGGATAATCGCTGTCTTTAATATCCTGAATTCTCTCTGTGGCATCGGTTTGATCAATGCCTTGTCCAAGACCTGCACATAATGAATTCGCCAGCTCGAGGATTTCCAGAACCGTTTCCGTTTCGCTGCCGCTGACCTTATAGTGCAAAGCAGGATACGTCACTTCCCTGACCCATGAATCAATACCGTTTTCCAATAAGCCCTGGTAACAAAAAAGCGCCTCTTCATTGGAGCCAAAGGCACCCACCGCAACCTGATAAGGCTCCTTACTGATGATCACGGCCTGCCAGCCCTTGTTATGCAAATTCTGCAGCAATACTTCGGCATTTTCTTTATCCTTATAAACACCGATTTGACAGGTCCAAATTTTGATTTCCGTCAAATTGAGAATCTCGCTGTTTGTTTCTGGCAGGTTTTCTGAGGTAACGACGGTCTGTGAGGAAACCAGCCCGACAAACATTTTTCCAGTATACCATACAAACCAGCCGACAGCGGATAATCCTAGTATTACCATTATAATTGAAATCAAAACACCTGATCTAAATTTTTTTCCCATCAGGCAACTCCTTCAAATCATTCTATTTCGATCATATGAAGGAGCGGCAATAATTAGTACATGGTAATATGATCAGCGCTTAAATATTTTGCAAAAAAAAATAAATTTTAGTTCCATAATATGTTATAATATTTCCTGGAAAAATAAGTATCCCAATAAGGAAGGATATACCGGTATGGAAGAATATTTGATTCTTGCAGTGGATGATCAGGACTTTAATCTTATTTTTCTTAAAAAAACTTTAGCCGAATATCAGTTTCTTTCTGCCAGAAACGGCAGACAAGCCCTGGAATTGCTAAGAAAGTACTCTCCTGACCTGATCCTGCTGGATATCGTGATGCCGGAAATGGATGGTTATGAAGTTCTCAGACAGCTAAAATACGATGAACGGACCAGGAACATCCCCGTTATTTTCCTGACAAGCCTTGACTCCATTGAAGATGAAGAAAAAGGGTTTAATTTGGGTGCTGTAGATTATATCACCAAACCTTTTAAGCCAACAATCATTCAGGCCCGGGTCAAGAACACTTTACGGTTCATCCATCAGCAAAAACTCTTGGAAAGAATGTCTCACCTGGACGGTCTTACTGAGATCCCAAACCGGCGATTTTTTGAAGAAAAACTTGCTGCCGAATTTGGCTTTGCAGCCACCAACAAGCGTCCGCTTTCGCTGATCATGATTGATGTTGATTTCTTTAAGAAATTCAACGACCAGCATGGGCACTCCAAAGGCGATGAAGCGCTTGTTAAAGTTGCCCAGATCATCCGCTCATGCTTGAATGAACCTCACGAATTTCTGGCCAGGTATGGCGGAGAGGAATTTGTCGTGATTCTTCCGGATACGGATGCGGCTGCCGGAAGTGAAATTGCCGAAAAAATACGTTACCATGTCAGTATATCCCAACTGTTCAACAATCCCGCCGGCAGCCACGCTGCTCTGACCGTCAGTGTGGGCGGATACAGTATGATACCGGCCAATTACGAATACTGTCACAGCATATTGGAAAAAGCCGATGCCTGCTTGTACCAAGCCAAAAAACACGGCAGAAATTGCGTGAAGTGGGATTATTCCTGATGCGTATAATGATCCAGTAAAAATTTTCTTACCCCGGAGATCATGTACAAGGAGCCGGTGACACAAAGCAAATCACCCGGCTTCATTCTTTCAAGCCCTTTTCTTACTGCTCCCGCAGGATCTTCAACCGTCGATACGTTTTCCTGCACTAGATACTTCTCCGCGATTCTGGCCACATACTCCCAGTCACCAGCCCTTGGGGAATCCGGCTTGGTCACGATGATTTCATCGGCCAGCGGTGCGATAATCTCAACGGCTTTTTCTATTTCTTTGTCCCTGAGCATGCCAAGACAAAGCAACAGCCTGTTTCTTTTCAAAGGTCCGTCGGCGTACTGCTGCAGCGCCTTAGCCAGAGACATCATCCCATCGGCATTATGTGCCCCGTCCAGAAGAACTCTCGGATTCCGCAGCAAAAGTTCCAACCTGCCCGGCCAGCGGACTGCTTTGAGACCTTCCCTGACGGCACTTTCAGATATATTCAGCGAATACGTTCCAACCAATACTTCACAGACAGCTAGTGCAGCCGCTGCATTGGTAAACTGGTGTTCCCCAAGAAGCGCGAGCTCCAGATCCGGATAAGACCAGTACAAGCCTTCATAGCCAAAACGCTGCGAACCATCACCCGGGTGCCGCCAATGTACATCGCGGCCTACCTCAATCATCCTGGATCCTTTTTGGGCAGCTCGTTCCTCGATAACCTTCAAAACTTCCGGCTTGTCCGAGGAAGTGACCACTGGAACGCCATCCTTAATAATACCGGCCTTTACCCCAGTAATTGCTTGAAGCGTATCTCCAAGATAATCCATGTGATCCATGCCAATACTGGTCAGCACAGATATTAAAGGGGTAACGACGTTGGTGGAATCAATTTCACCGCCGAGACCAACCTCCAGAAGGACCAGATCGGGTTGTTTTTCGGCAAAATAACACAGGGCCAGCGCCGTACAGACTTCAAATTCGGTCGGATGTTCAATCCCGAGACGCTCCATTTCCTCCAGATGGGGTTTTAGCTTATTGATCCCTGAAACCACAGCTTCCGGTGAGATCATCTCTCCGTTTATCGTGATTCTTTCCCGGAAATCATGAAGGTGGGGGGATGTAAACATTCCCGCGCAATAACCGGCCTGCTTCATAATTGACTGAAGCATTGCCGTCGTCGATCCTTTCCCGTTGGTGCCGCCGATATGAATCACTTTCAATTTCTTTTCCGGGTGATCCAGACGATCCAGCAAAGCCTTGATCCGTTCCAGTCCGAGGTTAATGCCGAACTTCGTTAGGTTCTTAATATATTCCAGTGTCTCTTCGTATTCCGTCATTATCCTCAATCCTTTACAGATTTATTCAAGCTCTTCGCTTAGATCGGATAATCTCAGTTTCAGAGAACGCATCCTGGCCATGATATCATCCAGTTTCTCTTTTTCCTTTTGAACGACCACTTCCGGCGCTTTCGAGGTAAACCCTGGGTTGCCGAGCTTGTCTTCCAGCCTTTTCTGTTCCTTGATCATATTTTCGATTTCCTTGCGGACCTTGGCCACTTCTTTGTCCAAATCAAGCAGCCCTTTCAGTGGTATATAAACGGTAACACCAGTAAGAACCGTACTGGCGGACTGCGGCGGCTTATTCTCCATCTGCTGTAAAATTGTGATGTTTTCCGCAACTGCAAGCTGCCGGATATCCGCAAGACCGCTTTGTAGAACCGAGAGCATATCTTTTTCGGGAGCTACGAGCAGGATATCTGCCCTGCGGCCCGGAGCGACACCCATCTCCGCCCGGATATTGCGCACTGCCCGGATAATATCCATCAGAACATTCATATCTTTTTCAACCTGCTCGTTGCGATATCCTTCAACCTGCGGCCAGGAGCTGAGCATAATCGTCTTTCCTTTGATGGGCAGATGCTGCCATATCTCCTCAGTTAAGAACGGCATAAACGGGTGAATCAGTCTCATTGTACCTTCCAGCACTTCAAAGAGAATGCGCTGGGCGGTCTGGCGTTCAGACTGGTTTTCTTTCATATAAAGTCGTTTTTTAGTCAGCTCGATGTACCAGTCACAATATTCATTCCAGATAAATTCATAGAGCAGTCTGCCGGCTTCCCCAAGGTCAAAACGCTCTAAAGCAGCCGTGACATTCTGAACCGTATCTTCATAGCGTGACAGGATCCATTTGTCTGCCAGGGTAAGCTCAGCAACGTACGGTCCGGCAGGCTGTTCCTTAGCTTCCGATTGATAGTCCTCCAGATTCATCAGCACAAAGCGGGAGGCATTCCAGATTTTATTCAAAAAGTTTCTGGTGGACTCTAATTTTTCAAAATGGAATCTCAGATCATTACCCGGGGTGTTGCCGGTGATCAGCATAAACCTCAGGGTGTCCGCGCCATATTGATTAATGACTTCGATCGGGTCGACACCGTTGCCAAGTGATTTACTCATCTTGCGCCCCTGCGGGTCAAGAATCAACCCGTGAATCATCACCTTGTGAAACGGAACATCTTCCCGGAATTCCAGTCCCATAAAAATCATCCGGGCTACCCAGAAGAAAATAATATCCCTGCCGGTAACCAGAACACTCGTCGGATAAAACTGTTTCAGTTCAGCGGTATTTTCGGGCCATCCCATGGTTGAGAATGGCCAGAGTGCTGAAGAAAACCACGTATCCAGAACATCGGGATCCTGCTGCAGGTGATGGCTTCCGCATTTCGGACATGCCGTCGGATCCTCTTTCACGCAAACTTCAGCTCCGCAATCCTGACAATACCAAACCGGAATACGATGACCCCACCAGAGCTGCCGCGATATACACCAATCCCGGATATTTTCCAGCCAGCCTGTATAGATCCTGGCAAAACGGTCGGGCACAAACTGTAGATCGCCATCCTGCACGACTTTAATCGCCGGTTCTGCCAAAGGTTGCATCTTCACAAACCACTGCCTGCTGACCCGGGGTTCAACCACTGTGGAACAGCGGTAACACTCCCCCACTGCATGGGTATGCGGTTCTATCTTAACCAAAAGGCCAAGCTCTTCCAGATCTTTGACAATTCGGCGGCGTGCTTCGTAACGATCCAGTCCCTGGTATTTGCCGCCATTTTCGTTGATGGTGGCATCGCTGTTCATGATATTAATCTGCTCCAGATTATGGCGGAGCCCCATCTCAAAGTCATTTGGGTCATGCGCAGGCGTAATTTTGACCGCGCCGGTGCCAAATTCCTTCTCGACATATTCATCGGTAATCACCGGAATCTCTCTTTTCACTAAAGGAAGGATCACATTCTTTCCTGCAAGATGCCGGTACCGTTCATCCTCAGGGTGAACGGCAACCGCCACGTCTCCGAGCATCGTTTCCGGACGGGTCGTCGCCACAACAACGCCTTCCCCGCCATCCGCTGCCGGATAACGGATATGCCACAGGTTTCCTTCCCGTTCATTATGCTCGACTTCAATATCCGAAATGGTCGTATGGCACTTGGAGCACCAGTTAACAATATAGTTCCCTCTATAAATCAGTCCTTTGTTGTAAAGGTTGACAAAGACTTCTCTTACAGCCTTGGAACATCCTTCGTCCATGGTAAACCGTTCCCGTGACCAATCACAGGAAGCACCTAGTTTGCGCAGCTGACGGGTAATTGTACCGCCATACTGTTCCTTCCAGGCCCAGACTCTTTCCAGGAATTTCTCTCTTCCAAGTTCGTGTCTGTTCGTTCCTTCTTTGGCCAGCTGTTCCTCAACTTTGGCCTGGGTGGCAATGCCCGCGTGGTCTGTCCCGGGAAGCCATAACGTATTATATCCCTGCATTCTTTTATAACGGGCCAGAATATCCTGCAGCGTGTTATCCATCGCGTGTCCGAGATGCAAAGACCCGGTTACGTTCGGCGGCGGCATCACAATGCTGAAAGGTTTCTGCTCCGGTTCAACTTTTGGCGTAAAAAATCCGTTCTGTTCCCAATACTGATACCATTTTTCCTCTACCTGGCCAGGATCATATATTTTGGCCATCTGTTGATCCTCACTCATAAAAAGGCTCCTTTCGAACCAAAAAAATCTTCCGGCCCAAAGGACGAAAGACTCACATAACATACTTCATACCGGAATAGTATACGATTGTACAGTTCCAGCCGGCAATGAATCGGGAAATCTTTCAGCCCCTCTGCCAATTCCACTCTAAATTCTATACTGCAATTCTATGCCGCCGCCAACAACAAAAGGTTTGGTGACAGCCAAGTTTCCTTTAGTATGTCAGAATGAATACTTACTTTCTGTTACATCTAAGTGCAGCTAATGCTGCCGACAACCACGGATGGCTTAGTGTCGTGATGCCGAGGATGGCAAGAAGCGACCGCCAAAGACTTGGCGCCGGCGAAGTTTTCTTTATTATACTGAGGCAGTAAAAAAAAGTCAAAAGGTTTTAAGTAAAGGATCCCATTCAAATTCGTATTAGCTGAAAGGTTTCCCAGGCAATGTTTGTTTAAAAACACAAATACGTGATATAATAATAATTAATGTGCCTCAGAACGGCTAATAAAAAATTGCTGAAATATGCTTAAACACCGGGGCGTTTGGGTTTAACCGTATTTTGGCTTGTTTTCTGCTTGTTTGACACAACACAAAATATGGAGGTAAAAGTTTTTGACAAAAGAGAACAAACTGCAAATTATTCCCCTCGGAGGTCTCGGGGAAATCGGCAAGAACATGACCGTCATCCGGTATAATAATAAAATTGTCCTGGTTGATGCGGGTCTGACATTTCCAAATGAAGACCTCTTAGGTATTGACATCGTGATTCCGGACTATACATATTTGGTTGAGAACCAGGCAATGGTTGCAGGGATACTCATTACCCATGGCCATGAAGATCATATTGGGGCTCTCCCTTATCTATTGAAGGATCTTAATGTCCCTGTTTATGGGACACGCCTTACAATTGGCCTGATTCAGTCCAAGCTGAAGGAAGCAAATATTACGAAAGCGACACTCAACGTCATTCATCCGAATGACACGGTCCGGCTCGGCGCTTTCCGGGTTGAATTCATCAACATCAGCCACAGTATTCCGGGCTCTGTCGGCCTGGCAATCCATACACCGATTGGCACCATTGTCCATACTGGAGACTTTAAGCTCGACCATACGCCTGTCAGCGGCGATGTCCTGGATATACACAAATTTACCGAATTAGGGGAACACGGCGTTCTGTGCCTGATGTCCGACAGCACGAATGTCGACCGTCCTGGCTTTACCATGTCCGAGCGGTCTGTCGGCCAAAATATTGATGAAGCCTTTTTCCACGCCGAAGGACGGATTATCTTTGCTAGTTTTGCTTCAAATATCAACAGGCTGCAGCAGGCGATTTCCGCTGCCGTCAAATGCCAACGCAAAGTTGCTGCGATCGGACGAAGCATGGTCAATGTCATTAATATTGCGATGGATCTGGGTTATCTTGATATACCGGAGGGAACCCTGATTGAGGTAGACAAGGCAATGGATTATCCCGGCAACCAGCTCTGCATCCTGACCACAGGCAGCCAGGGGGAACCGATGTCAGCCTTAAGCAGAATAGCCAGCGGCGACCACCGCCAGATCTCAATCAGTGAGAACGACACGGTCATTATTTCGGCCAGCGCGATTCCCGGTAATGAGAAAGCCATTTCCCGCAATATCGACCAACTGCTCAAACTCGGTGCGCATGTCATCTATGAGCAGATTTCAGGAATGCACGTTTCGGGGCATGCCAGCGAAGAAGAACTTAAACTAATGTTCAGCATGGTGAAACCGAAATACTTCCTTCCTGTGCATGGTGAGTACCGCATGCTTGTCAAGCACGCAGAACTCGCGCAGCAGGTCGGCATCCCTAAAGAAAATATCTTTATTGCCGAAAACGGCAGTGTTCTGGAATTTACGGACGAGGGCGCTAAAATGGCCGAAAGTATTCCAGCAGGCAGAGTTCTGATCGATGGTTTCGGGATTGGTGATGTCGGCAATATTGTACTGCGTGACCGTAAACAGTTATCGCAGGATGGAATATTGATTGCTGTTCTGACTGTCAGCCGTCCGACCGGTGCATTGGTTGCAGGACCTGATGTCGTGACCCGCGGGTTTATTTATGTGCGGGAGTCGGAAGAAATTATCAGCGAAGTCAGGTACCTGATCCGAGAGGCTATGCAGGAATGCCAGCAAAAGGGTATTAACCAATGGGCACCAATTAAAAACAAGGTAAAAGATATCGTTGGAAAACACCTCTATCAGAGAACCGGCAGACGTCCAATGATTCTGGTCATCATTCAAGAAGTAAACAGCGAAGCAATCAAGGACGCAAACAAGAAAGACACTGCCGCCAGAGAAGCAACCAACAAACCGCCCAACTACAAGGAAATGGCCGTAAAAGCGCGTCCGAAAAGAACAATGAAGCCTAAGATTCAAGCCCCGACATGATATTCCTTTTAAAATATTAAAAAATTTAGAAAACGAATAGATTTAACACATCAGACAATAAAAAGATTACCTGAGTCCGTTCAACGGACTCAGGTAATCTTTTTATCAGAAATTCTTTAAGCGGGACATTACTTCATGTTTAGTACGATGACCCCTGCCACAATCAATAAAGTCCCGCCGACCTTGGCGGCTGAAACCTGTTCCTGAAGAAAGAAAAAGGAAAGCAGCATCACCAGGATATAGCCCAGACTGACCATTGGATAAGCAATACTGAGTTCCAGTTTTCTCAGGACAAATATCCACATCAGCATGCTGAAAACAAAACAGCTTACAGCAAAGACCATCTTCAGGCTGATCATCGAATAAATAAGGTTCCAGATTCCGCTGGCCGGCCGAAGTTCCCCTGCCGCCAGCTTAAGAACAAACTGCCCGGTCGATCCCAAAGCAATGGAAATCAAGGCCAGCAAATAAATCATCCGTTTATCTCACCTTAGCCAGCAGCGCAAAGTAACCTCTGACTGTCTTTGACACCTGCATTTTGCTGGCCCCTTCTTTCTGTTGATAATGAAGAATAAGTGGTACCTCCCCGGCTTTAACCCCCATCCTGCTGAATTTAGCAGCGATCTCAGCCATGCAGTCAAATCCGTTGGTCGTAATCAGCTCTTTCCAGCGTTCCTGTGCCTTTCTGATTATTCTCACCCGGTATGCCCTGTAGCCAGATGAGTAGTCATTAAGGTTTCTGATGCGGAAAAACAATTTAAAGAAACACCTGGCACCCCGGCTGAATAACTTTCGCAAGGTTTTCAGCCCAATTTCATATCCTCCCGAAGTAAATCTGGAGGCCACAACCAAGTCAAGATCCCGACTGTTCAGCGTTTCAATCATGCTCTCGATCAGCAGGGGGCTGTGGGTATTGTCGGCATCCATGGTAACCAGGACATCGTCATCCTTCAGGTTTTCCAGCGCATAACGCAAAATTGTTTTGACGGCTTCTCCGAGGCCCTTGTTTCCGTGGTGCCTGACCAGCGTTACATAACCATGATCCTGGGCGTAAGTGCTTACAATTTTTGCAGTATTATCGCTGCTGCCGTCATCCACCAGCAGGACCTGAATATTATACCGGCTGACCTCTCGGTAGGATGCAATGCTGTTAAATAAATGAGTAATCCCGGCTGCTTCATTATAGGCGGGTAGGCCAATCAGAACCTTCATATCATTTGCCCCCTCCAGGCAGTATTGCCAAAAGATAAATGTACGTTTGCGGATAAGCAGTCACCGCTCACTTTAGTACATAAATCGGGTAACCCTGTACGACCTCGAGCTTCGGATATTCTCCTTCAATATAGCTCAATAGCTTCTCATCCTGATCCCCATATATTTTCCCCTGAATTGGCACAAAATATTTGGCTCCTCTTGCAATATAATCATCCAGTTCCTGAATAGGATCTTTGGGTGTTGCAGCATACAGCCTAAGATTGTACCGCCAGCCTCTTCTGTCCGTTAAGTCCAGCAGACACGGATCCAGAGAACCGACCACAAGGAGATCGTCCTGAACCGTCAGCTGCTTTACTACGTTTACTTGTTGCGCCATCACCGTGTTGATGGTGAACATCGGTTTAACCAGGTCATAACTTTCCTTCATTAAGAGCAGTACCAACACCACTCCTGCAATTTTTCCAACTGGACCCGAAGCCGCCCTGGCCAAAAGATTACCGGCCAGCAAACAGCACGGCACCATCAAAAATATCAGGTAATAAAATGCCCGGATCCCGCTTACAATCAAGATTGCCTCGAAAATCATCGTGATAAACCAGACCAAAAATACTTTTTGCTTTCCCCTCAAAAAAAATATTCCTGCAAGGCAAAGAAGCAGCCCGCTTATGCCAAGGGCCCTTGGCAAATTTACCGTGAAAAAGTCAAGTGCTTCCGGACTGTAAAAGGCGGTAACCGCCTGCTTAAAAATAATATTACGGGTAATGCCCAGCGTAAATTTATACTCCGCAGCGGTAGTACTGAAATAGTAATAGCAGGCTGGAAGCGCTGCCGTAATGAAGCTGTATATCCAAAAAACACGCATTTTCAGCCATTTCCGCCCATAATACTTAAAACAGAGATATATCATGGGGATTCCAATAAAAATCACAGGTGGTTTGGTCATGATTGCCAGAGCTAAAAAAAATGAGCTCAAAATAAGTAAACCGTATTTGCTTATCAGATCGCTATACCCGTGATCATTTACATCACCATTCCTATTATTTCCGTGATTTCCGTAATTTCCGTGATTCTGATGATCGCTTCTTTGATGCTCCCTGCAATTATTTTGCTTGATAATCCATCGGTTAAAATAGTAAAATCCTCCGATCCAGAACATCAGGGCTGCGGACTCCGGCATAATCGCCCGGGAATAATACAGATTAATCGGCAGGATCCCATAAATCAGAAGACTGTAAGCTGCTCCATTCCACCCCAGATACAGGCGTGCCAGCAGATACAGATACAGGGCTGAGATCAAAAAAAAAGCAATCGGAACAGCCCTTGCCAGAAAATAATGATAGCCGAATACTTTGTACAGGATCGCGATCAGATAGGTCGTAACTTGAATTTCCAACGCCGGAATATTTGGAAATGGCCCGTCGTAGTTCAAATTGGGATGAAACGGATGAAAGTCATAACCTGCGAAATTCCTGGCGATTGATGCTGTGTCAGCCTGCCGCCAGCTCTCCTCAATTTCAACAGGACCGACATTTATGTGATAGAGCCTGAGCAGAAGAATAAAAGTCAATAAGAAAAATAGGAGGATTTTTTCTCTTTTCGTCATCATTGTCACTGGCACCCCTGTTTTCAGCTATCCAATTGCTTTCATTTTTTACTCTGTCCGCCGCGGCATGCATCATTCGGCTTAGCTTTTCCTGTATATGGATTCCCTATACTAAAACTCCTTTCAATGAAGAAAAAGCCTCTTCCCTCTTGCTTGTTTGCCCTGAAACAATGCAAGTGGAAAAGAAGCTTGAATTGAAATCAACACTTTTGGATTGTATAGTTACCGTCGCCGAAGCTGCCTCTTGGTTTCGACTTCCCACCAGTTGAAAGCTTCTTCTTCCTCCGTGAGTTCCGGTTTTTTGCTGCACAGTTCGTAGATCCGAGCCCTTTCCGCATTTGGGTCTTCACCGTACCAACTGGCATTTCTTCGAATCTCAGTTGTGGATTTCCGGTCTTCCTCTAACGGCCATTTGGATCGCAGCAGACTGTTTGGATGCGATATACTGTTTAGCCGTTCATAAGAGACAGGCTCGGAACCAAGAAAACCTGTACCGAGTACCCCTGCCAGCAATCCAAGACCTATTCCCTCGGAAATGATTTTGACGGCGCCAAGGCTTTCAATCGGAAAATAAAGAGCCAAAAGCAGTATGCCAACCACAGCATATCCTCCGGCAGCCAGTCCTGCAGGAAGCAGCCGGCCGGAGTCTCTGCTGGCTCGAAAACCGGCTACCAGGCAACTCAGCAAAAGACCAAAATCCACAAGATAGGCGATGATCTTTTCATCAATTCCGGCCAGCGTTGTGACCAGTACAGCCAGGAGGGTCAGAACCGTGACGAGCAGACCTATGGTAATGCCTTTTAGAATGCTTGTTCCCATAAAAAATCACCCGGTTTCATATATTATCCTATTATAATATATTAAAACCGGGATAACCTTTATTCATAGTTTTGGGAACATTTGTCTATTTTTTTCTGTGATATCTTCCGCTCGGGATTAAATCGCTCTTAGGGAAAGGAATAAGAAGATCGCATAGAATACCCCGCCAATCATCAGGATTGCAGGATAGAGTGTTTTCGTTTTGACGATGATGAAATACTGAAGGGATGCGGAGGCTAGGGCAAGCAGCGCACTGACCAGGGCCAGCGGTTCCAGAACCCAGGAGGTCAGGGAAATGCCAATTGCCGGAATGACCGAGCTCTGGAAGACCATTGCTCCGGTGATATTTCCCATGGCCAATGTATCTTTACCACGACGCACCCAGAGAACACTGTTGAATTTCTCCGGCAGTTCAGTTGCAATTGGCGTAATGATAATTGCCAGGATGAACACTGAGATTCCGGCAGCCGTCGATACGGCCTGAACAGAATTAATGAATAGTTCCGCACCCACAATGATAATTGCAAGCGCAGCTATAATCTGAACGAATACGACAATCAGCTTAGGCTCCCCCCTGCGGGAAAAGTAGCACACAGGAAGTTCCTCTTCTAAATTCGCTTCACCATGGCTTGATTTGATTGTCCGGTAAACATAGGCACAATAAGCCCCCACAAGAACAATCACAATCAGCATTTTCAAAGAGTGTGTTGGTAAAAAGGAAGCAACGATTGCGAGTAAATAGACAATCAGAAAAAACTTCAGATCCCGCTCAATGACTTCCGGATGAATATACATCGGTCTGTTTGTTCTTCGGAAAATCAGTACAGCAATCCCTGTGACGAAAAAAGCAAGTGTTCCAAGCATAAACGGCGCTCCTAAAATTGCCCCTATGCCAATGTCGTGCCCGCTTGACCCACTGGCGGTCAGAATCGCGAGGATCGGAATCAATGTTTCCGGCAAAGCGGTTCCTACCGCAGCGAAGATACTGCCGACAGCCCCTTCACCCAAATTGAGTTTCCTGCCAAGCCACTCAATTCCGTTTGTAAACACTTCCGCCCCAAGCAGAATGACGCCTAAACTGACAACCAGCAAAATTATATCGATCATTTTTTTCTCTCCTGTTTAGCTCAATAAACTATTTTTCTTAAACTATTAATTCAAAGCTATTAATGTTATTATTTTCCATATAATTCTTAAATTATTCTATGTTTTATTTTCCATTACTCTTCAAAATCTATTGCTCTTCTCCATTGATTATTCTTCCGGATCACTCTCCGGACTTGTCTTCCGCATCAGGAAAGATAATATCATCCATGGCCTGATTTAGCTCCTGAAGGCCGGTAGCGTCCTCTGAAGAAAAAGGAATAATCGTCTTCCAGTCCGACATTTTGAAAGATTCCGCAATGATTTTGAGATATTTGGGTCGTTGTCCCCTCGCAATCTTATCTGCTTTTGTCGCTACCACCAGAACAGGTATGTTGTTGACCTTAAGCATTTCCATCATCAGCCTGTCTTCATCGGTCGGCTGATGGCGGATATCAACCAGCTGAATGACCCCTTTCAAATTCTCACGCAGACGAAAGTACGTCTGCATCATCTTCCCCCACTGCATTCGGGTCTCCTGAGGCACTTTTGCATAGCCATAACCCGGTAAATCAACAAGATACCATTCATCATTAATATTAAAAAAATTGATCATCTGCGTTTTGCCGGGCGTTTTGCCGACCTTGGCCAGTGCCTTTCGATTGACAAGCTTATTGATCAAAGAAGACTTTCCTACATTGGAACGGCCTGAGACAGCCAGCTCCGGCCTTATTCCCTCAGGATACTGCTGCGGCTTCACTGCCGAAATCATAAATTCAGCTTTACGAAAAATCACACTATCACCTCAACGGAACATCGTGAGTACAATATGCCAACTATGTTATGTCCCAACTATGTTCCTTAAACATCAACAGCTAATATTGTACTCCAAAATCGGGATTAATCCAAGGGAGACAAATACATCGGGAGACCAACTAAGGAGTTAGAAAACGAAGGAAAACACAGAGGGACGTTTTCTTTGTTTCCTCTGAAACAAGATACTAAAACGCCCCTCTGTCTCCCGTCTGCCAGTATATAAGACTGAAACCTGTTTAGCAGCAGATTATTTGAGCTGCTTACAGCGGCCTGCTTTCAGGCTGCGTAAAATCCGTGTTGTAGACCGGCAGCTGCGGCAGGAATTCTTGTGATTTAGATACCGGAAGAAGGGCTATATCCAGAACTTCCTCCATTCGTTTGACAAAACGGAATTCCAGTTCTTTCCTGATTTCTTCCGGAATTTCTTCCAGGTCCTTCAGGTTCTTTTCAGGAAGAATAATCGTTTTGATCCCCGCCCTGTGTGCGGCCAGCACCTTTTCCTTCAGTCCGCCAATCGGCAGCACATTGCCGCGTAGAGTGATCTCTCCGGTCATCGCGACATCCTGCCGGACAGCTCTGGAAGAAAGCGCCGAAGCCATTGCCGTCGCCATCGTGATGCCGGCGGACGGTCCGTCCTTCGGTACAGCTCCCTCCGGCACATGAATGTGCAAATCAAGCTGATCGTAAAAATCCTTGCTAATCCCCAAGCTTTCAGCCTGGGAACGGACAAATGTCAATCCTGCCTGCGCCGATTCTTTCATCACATCGCCGAGTTTTCCAGTCAGCGTCAGTCTTCCTTTGCCTGCCAGAGGCGTAGCTTCAATGGTCAGTACATCTCCTCCGACTTCAGTATAAGCCAGACCGACAGCAGCGCCGATCTCCGGTTCGAAGCCCACTGTTCGGTAAAAATAGCGGGGAGCTCCGAGTAGGGTTTCAATATCTTCCGGTGTCAGTGTCCGCGGCTTCCATTCCTTTTTCACAACACGGACCGCTACTTTACGCAACACATTAGCAATTTCGCGTTCCAAATTCCTGACTCCGGATTCCCTGGTATAGCCCCGGACAATCTTCAGGACGCAGGCGCTATCCAGCCGGACAACAATCTCTTTCAACCCGTGCACTTTCATCTGTTTCGGTATGAGGTGCCGAACCGCAATATTGACTTTTTCATCTTCGGTATAGCCGCTTAAATGAATGACTTCCATCCTGTCCAGAAGCGGACGCGGAATATTTTCGATATAGTTGGCTGTCATGATAAACAGCACTTTGGAAAGATCAAATGGAACCTCCAGATAGTGATCCGCATAGGAATGATTCTGCTCCGGATCAAGCACTTCAAGCATGGCAGAAGCAGGATCCCCGCGAAAGTCTGAAGACATTTTATCAATTTCATCAAATAGGAAGACCGGATTTTTCGTTTCCGCCTTGCGTATCCCCTGAATCACCCTGCCGGGTAATGCGCCGATATACGTCCGACGGTGACCCCTGATCTCCGCCTCATCGCGAACGCCGCCCAGGGACATTCTGACGAACTTGCGGTCCAGAGACCTCGCAATGGATTTTGCGAGTGAGGTTTTACCTACTCCGGGCGGTCCGATAAAGCAAAGTATCGGGCTGCGCATATTTGGCGTGAGTTTACGGATAGAAAGATACTCCAGGATCCGCTCCTTGACTTTCTCCAGACCATAGTGGTCTTCTTCCAATATTTTTTCAGCCTTATGCATATCCCCTTTGTCCCTGCTCGCCTTATTCCAGGGAAGCGCGATGATCCAGTCAATATACGTCCGGACAACGGTTCCTTCAGCGGAAGATGCAGCCATTTTTTCGAGGCGGTCCAGTTCTTTCAAGGCCTTTTCCCTGGCCTCATCCGTCAGATTCGCCTTTTCGATCTTCTCTTTATATTCTTCAATTTCAGCCTGTTTTTCATCCTTGTCGCCCAGTTCTTTCTGGATCGCTTTAATCTGCTCCCGCAGGTAATATTCTTTCTGGGCCTTTTCCATCTGCTTTCGTACCCTGAGCCCAATGCGTCTTTCCAGCTCAAGAATCTCGATTTCACGCATGATCAGTTCGGTGAGCTTTTCCAGGCGTTCGCTTACATCAATCGCGCCAAGAACCGCCTGTTTATCTTCTATCTTTAAATTCAAGTGGGAAGCCACCAAATCAGCCATCCGACCGGGCTCTTTTACAGCAAGCACCGATCCAATCGCTTCGGGGGATACTTTTTTGCCGAGACGCGCATATTCTTCAAACTGGTGGGTCAGACTTCTGGTCATATTCTCCAGTTCTGGGCTCATACGCTCATTACCGGGGAATCTTTCTACCTGCGCTTTAAAGAAAGGATCTTCCGCCAAAAATTCCTTGACCTCGGCACGGCAGATCCCCTCGACAAGAACGCGCATTGTCCCGCCGGGAAGTCTCAAAAGCTGTTTTATATCGACAATTGTGCCTACTGTATACAGATCATCAATCGTCGGGCTGTCTATTTCCATTTCCTTTTGCGATAGTAGAAGAATCTGGCGATCCAAGAGCATTGCTTCCTCAATGGCTGCCATGGATCTTTCCCTGCCAACATCAAGATGAATCACCATATAGGGAAAGACAAGGATTCCTCTAAGCGGAAGGATCGGTATCTCTCTTTCTTGCATAATTTATCTCCCCTCAAAAGACTTGTCAGTGCTATATTTTAACACGGCTTACCTTGTTCATGCAAATTGCCTGATGGAATTTTTATCCTTTTCAGCACTTTATTCAGCGATACCTCCTTTTCCGACAAATCCACTTCGACCATGTCGGTGGTCGGCAGAACAGGTTGCAGTACTGCATTCAATATCTCATCGAGCGTTTCCACCGGAATGATCTGGATGTCCTTTTCCCAGTGAGCAAACCTGGCCTGCCAGTTTTCCTGCGGAATAAATACTTTTTTACACCCTGACTGGACGGCTGCCTCAATTTTGGCACTGATCCCGCCAACCGGTTTTACTCTGCCCCGAATCGATAACTCCCCGGTCATAGCTGCGGTATTGTCTACCTTGCATTTCTTAATTGCTGAATACACTGCGGTCGCCATTGCCGTCCCTGCCGACGGACCATCCATTGGAACTCCCCCGGGGAAATTGACATGGATATCGTAATGACGCGGTTCAATCCTATGCTCCCGGCAAAGCACCGTCAGAACATTTTCCAGCGAGGAGCGCGCCATACTTTTCCGGCGCGTTTTTTTACCCTCATAACCTGATTCTTCCTCTTCAACAATTCCGGTTACATAGAGCTCTCCCTTACGGTTCCTGACCGGGTAGGCTGTGACCTCGATTTCCAGGAGCATGCCAAGGTTTGCTCCGTAGATTGCTAGGCCGTTGACCAATCCTATCTGGGGGAAAGGCGGAATTTTTTTCTCCGGCCTTGGCGTGTATTGTCCGGTCGTAACCACCCACTCAATGTTCTCCTCATCGATACAGCAATGGCCTTCATTTTGAACGACTCCGGCTGCCAGCTGCACGATATTGACAGCTTCTCTGCCGTTCGTGGCGTATTTTTTAAGAACTTCCAATGCTCTGTCTGTGATCTCTATATCAATTTTTTCGGCGGCATTTTTGGCGATGACTGCAATTTCCTCCGGCTGAAGCGCCCTGAAGAAGATTTCCATACAGCGTGAGCGTACTGCCGCTGGTATTTCCTCCGGTCTTCTGGTCGTCGCACCAATCATTCTAAAATCTGCCGGCAAGCCGTTTTGGAAAATATCGTGGATGTGCTCAGGGACATTGCTGTCCTCAGAGCTGTAGTACGAGCTTTCCAGAATAACCTTGCGGTCCTCCATCACTTTAAGCAGTTTATTAATTTGGATAGTGTGAAGTTCACCAATTTCATCAATAAAAAGAATCCCACCGTGGGCTTTGGTGACTGCACCCATCTTCGGCTGCGGTATTCCCGCCATCCCCATGGCGCCAGCTCCCTGATAAATCGGATCATGGACAGAACCAATCAGCGGGTCAGCGATCCCTCTCTCATCGAATCTGGCCGTCGTACCGTCAATTTCAATAAATTTTGCCTCACTTTTAAACGGTGAGAGCGAATTTTTCATAGCTTCTTGAAGGACAAGCCTGGCTGCGGCTGTTTTGCCGACGCCCGGAGGCCCGTACAGCAGGACATGCTGGGGATTCGGCCCGCACAAAGCAGCCCGAAGTGCTTTCACGCCTTCTTTTTGTCCAATGATCTCCGCAAAGACTTCCGGTCTGGTCTTTTCCGACAGCGGGATCGTCAAAGATATTTTACGCATTCTTTGCAGCTTTTCTTTTTGTTTTACGGACTCCTTCTCCACAGCAGATCTCGTCGAGTACTGCTGCCTTAACATCGTCCAGAAATAAATCCCGACAACCAATACAAAAGCCAGCTGAATCATCGCCAGTAGTGACCCGAACCCTAAACCTTCCATTCCTGTACCTCCTGCTCAAGACTCTCTATGTAGTATTTACCAGATCAGAAGATTCAAAACATATTGCCAAAATCACCCGCAGAACCAGTTGCATTAATTATATTAAAGTGATATCATAATCATATCAATTAAATGTATGATCCAGTTGTTTGATCCAGTTCGATCAGACTGGATTTTTCTCCAAGAAAGGATGATAAACTATGATCGAAAAAAAAGTATGGAAAATTAACGGGTTCTTAGGCATTCTCATTTTTTTAGCCCTTTTAGCTGCAACAGTATTTAATGTTATCGCCTCAGTCAAAGAAACAGGATTCACGAATATCGTACTGGCAGCCATTCTGCTTCTTCTGGCACTGATTGTGTCAACCGGCATCCAGGTTGTCCAGCCAAATCAAGCCAAAGTACTGACATTCTTCGGCAGCTATATTGGCAGCATTCGCGAACCTGGCATCTGGATGACGGTTCCGTTCGTTGCAGCAAAAAAGATTTCTCTAAAAGTCCGCAACTTCAACAGTGAGCGTTTGAAAGTCAATGATGTCGACGGCAATCCGATTGAAATTGCTGCGGTTGTCGTAATCAAAGTGGTTGACTCTGCTAAAGCTGTATTTGATGTGGACAATTATGAGCAGTTTGTAGAAATCCAAAGTGAGACAGCATTGCGCCATGTTGCAACCAAATATCCTTATGACAATTATGAAGAAGGTGACGTTTCCTTAAGGGGCAACACCGAGGAAGTAGCCGAAGAAATTGCGAAGGAACTTCAGGAGCGCCTTACACTTGCCGGCGTGGAAGTAATTGAAGCCCGCCTGACCCACCTGGCCTATGCCACCGAGATTGCGAGCGCCATGCTTCAGAGGCAACAGGCCAACGCAATCCTGGCCGCCCGTCAGAAAATTGTGGAAGGTGCTGTCGGAATGGCCCAGATGGCCATTCAGCAGTTGGAAAACAGCGGGACAATCGAACTTGACGACGAACGCAAGATGGCAATGATCAACAACCTACTTGTCGCAATTGTCTCCGACCGTTCAGCCCAGCCAGTACTCAATACCGGCACCCTGTATTAAAAAGCATTGGCAGGAGCAGGATAATGGCAGACAAGAAGAACTTTCCGCTGCGTATCGATCCAAAGCTATTCAGCATTATTGAAGAATGGGCGTCCGACGAATTTCGGAGCGTCAACGCTCACATTGAATATCTCCTGCGGGAAAGCGTCCGAAAAGCCGGAAGGATTCCTAAAAAAAATTCAGATTGACAAAAAGGGCCTTCTATGCAATATTGTTAGCGTAGGGAAATGAGAAATGAATGATTAATCCCAGGTGCCTCAGGATGAGGATAATAGGGAAGACCGGGAAACCGGCGCGGACCCACCACTGTATGCGGAGACGAATTCCGAATGCCACTGGATATGATCTGGGAAGGCCGGGAGGAGAATGACCCGTAAGCCAGGAGACCTGCCTAGGATTGGGAAGATGATGTAATGGTAAGAACACTTCCTTCAATGATTAAATGACTTAGAATGGGAAAGTCTCTTAGAATATAAGAGACTTTTGTTTTGTTTTATTTAAAAAGAATCGAAACAAAGGAGAAATGATTATGAAGAAGAAACCAATTGCACTGCTGTTGATTCTGCCCCTGGTGCTTACCCTGGCCCTTGGACTGGCCACAGGCTGTTCAACGCAAAATGAGCAGGCCTTGAAGGGAAAAACGTTTACAGACACGATGGGCAGACAGATCACCCTTGACGCGTACCCCCAGAAAATTATTTCTTTGGCCCCTGCTATTACTGAAATACTTTTTGCCATTGGCCTTGATCAGGAAATTATCGGTGTAACCGATTACTGTGATTATCCCGAGCAAGCGTTGACTAAAGAAAAAATGGGCGGATTTAAGAACCCGAATCTGGAAACGATTGTCGCTGCCGAGCCTGATATGGTCTTTATTGCAGCCGGCGTGCAGGAAGATGTCATCAAGAAGCTTGAAGAGCTGAAGGTGACGGTTGTTGTACTCGATGCCGATACGATCGATCAGGTTATCAGCAATATCGAATTGGCTGGTTCTTTGACTGGTAAGGAAGCAGAAGCCAAGAAAGTCACTGCAGATATGAGAACCAGAATGACAAATATAACCTCCAAACTCAAAGACATCGCCAAACCAACTGTATTTGTGGAAATTTGGGACGATCCTCTGATGTCGGCCGGTTCAACCAGTTTTGTCAATAACCTTATCGAAGTTGCCGGAGGCGTCAATATTGCTGCCGGCAATACTGAAAAATTTTATAATTACAGCATGGAAAGTCTGCTCCAAGCCGATCCGGATTATTACATCATCAATACTCATGCCCATACCCCAGCTGATATCCAAAACAGAACCGGCTATGAAGTCTTAAGTGCGGTGAAAGACAACAAGGTATATGCTGTCGACGACAACCTGATCAGCCGCTCAGGCCCAAGAGTCATTGACGGTCTGGAGCAAATCGCAAAAATTATTCATCCTGAAATTTTTGGAAATTAATGGTGCTATTGATCATGGATGTTTTAAAAAACCGGAAAAGTTGGAAGTACCTGCTGATCTGCTTCACCTTGTTTTTGATTGCTGTGGGCATTTTTTGCACAACGGTTGGCTCAGCAGATATTTCGTTTAAAGAGAGCGCCGGAATTATCATGAGCAAAGTACCTTTATTGAATCACTGGTTTCATGCTGAAGACTATCCCCATGTCCATCAAACGATTATCTGGTCTCTGCGTGTTCCGAGAATCATTCTGGCAGCTTTGGTTGGCGGAGCTCTGGGCGTCATCGGAGGTACCCTGCAGGGTTTTTTCAAAAACCCGATGGCCGATCCTTACGTAATGGGTGTATCCTCCGGAGCAGGTTTGGGTGCGACGATCGCCATCATTACCGGAGCAGGCGGTTTCCTGGGCATGATCGAAATTCCTGTTTTCAGTTTTATCGGTGCTTTTCTGACAACCTGGATCGTCTACTCCCTAGCCAAAGTCGGGAAAAAAGTCGTTGTCACGACACTTCTGCTGGCAGGGGTCGCACTCAGTGCGTTTCTGTCAGCAGTCATGTCTTTTCTGATGGTTTTGAATACGGATGATATCGATAAAATTTATCTATGGCTCATGGGCAGTTTTGCCAACAAGAGCTGGGAGCATATCCAACTTGCCGCGCCGTTTATCATTATTGGCGTGATTGTCTTATTCACTTTAGCGAAGGAAATGAATGCAATGGTATTCGGCGACAGTGCCGCCCAGCATCTTGGCATCAATCTTGGGAAACTGCAAATCATTCTGCTGATGGCCACCTCCCTGACAACAGCGGGAGCCGTGGCATCCTGCGGCTCCATTGGTTTTGTCGGACTAATCGTTCCACATATTGTCAGGATTATGGTCGGTCCGGATCACCGGGTCCTGCTTCCACTCTCCTTTCTTGTGGGCGGGACCTTTTTGGTGATTACCGATACGATTGCCAGGACATGCCTGGGCTCACAGGAAATCCCTGTTGGTGTCATCACTGCGCTTTTTGGTGGACCCTTCTTCATCTATCTGCTGAAGAAAAAGAAAGAGAGAGTAATATAAGTGGATTCTTTAATCATTGCCAGCAACCTTACATTCGCCTATGGCAGTAAAAATATTCTGGAAGACTTAAGCCTGGAAATCAGCAAGGGCAGCTTTGTATCCATCATCGGCCCCAACGGGTCCGGCAAGTCTACCCTGCTGAAAAATATTACCGCAGAAATTACTCCCCAGAAGGGGGCCGTCCTGCTCGATGATCAGGATATTTTTAAGATTAAGAAAAAAGATCTTGCCAAAACGATTGCAGTCGTCCCCCAGGATACCGGAGGGGATTTTGCTTTTTCTGTCATGGAGACGGTACTGATGGGCAGAATGCCTCATCAAAAGCGATTTGAGGGCGATTCTGAAAAGGATGTGGAGATTGCTCAATGGGCGATGGAGCTGACAAACGTCTGGCACCTGAAGGACCGCTCTGTGAACGAACTAAGCGGAGGCGAGCGGCAAAGAGTCATTGTGGCCAGAGCCTTAACTCAGGAACCCAAAGTCCTGCTGCTCGATGAACCCACCTCTCATTTAGATATCCAGCACCAATATGAATTGCTGGAACTTCTGGATCGTTTGAATAAAACCAAAAGCCTGACCGTAATCGCTGTTTTGCACGATCTTAACCTTGCTGCCCAGTTCAGCCATAAAATCATTCTTCTCGATAAAGGCAGAATTGTGGCTTATGGCAGTCCTGTTGAAGTGCTGACAGCCCAGAAGATCCGGGACAGCTACCATATCGAAGTTGCGATTACGACGAATGAAATCACCGGACGCTTTAATATTATTCCGTTAAGTAAAAAGAAGGACCGGAGTGAGGCTGCCAGGGATGTACGTATCCATTTACTCTGCGGCGGCGGAAGCGGTGTCTATCTGATGGAACAATTGGTTCAGGCCGGTTATCAGGTGAGCTGCGGCGTCCTGAACATTGGAGATTCGGACTGGAAAAAAGCCAAAGAGCTCGGCATTGCCGTTTCCGAAGAAGCTCCTTTTTCCCCCATCTCCGCCGAAGCCTTTAACATGAACGAAGAGCTTCTAAATGAAGCAGACCTGATCATTGTTTTGTCTGTCCCTTTCGGGTACGGGAACATCGTCAATTTAGAACAGGTTTCCGTGGCCTTACACCTTAAAAACAAAAAAGTAATGATTGTGGAAACTGAATCAGAACAGTGGGATTACACAGGAGATTTTACCGGTGGCAAAGCTGACAGCCTTCTTGCCGGCATGATGCAGCACGGCGCAGAGAAGTTCGGCAGTATCCGGGAACTATTAGGTAGGATCGGAGGAAAATGATTTGCTTCTGTGGACTTACGAAACAGGTGATACTGTTGAGCGCTATAAAGACAGTATCATTATTTCTTTCAAGGATGACCGCAAGGTCCTGAGTACCGCCCATTTAAACGGTGGTTACCGCGAAAACCTGAAATTTGTTTTTAACCACGATATTAATTCCGGGATGGGTTTGACGTGTGACATCACTCCAGCCGTCTATGAGGAACATATGAAGCTGATTGCCACGAAATTGGATCTTGATCCTGAAGCCTCCGCAGGCCTTCTGACGGCTGCTGCCATGAATAATGTGGCTATTCGGACAGCAAGCTACGAAGATCTAACTGTCACCGCAGTGGTAACCGGCGGCATCGAAATGAACGGCGGCCGGATCGGTGATCCCGCTTTTTTTCATGAACGGCAGGGGGAAACGGTAACCATTCCAGCTGGAACGATTAATATTCTGCTGTATATCAATGCCGATCTTCCGGAAGAGACCCTGACCCGAGCACTTGTGACCTGTACAGAAGCCAAAACGGCTGCCCTGCAGGAGCTTATGGCCGGCAGCTGTTATTCCAGAGGCATCGCCACAGGATCAGGCACAGACGGGACGGTCATCATCTGCAACAGCAAGTCTGGCTCCCGGCTTTTCTATGCCGGCAAACACAGCAAATTGGGAGAGCTGATTGGAATTACCGTCAAACAGGCTTTGAAGGAGGCTCTTTTCCTGCAGACCGGTCTTTGTCCGGAATACCAATTCAGTCTGCTGAACCGCCTGAAAAGATTCGGTATCAATGAAGAAACCCTCTGGCAGGAATATCAGAAGGGCATCGGTGTCCTGTGTCAGGAATCTACGTCTCGAGCGGGAGTTCCGAATCAAGCGGAATCGAGAAAACCAGGATCACTAGATAAGCAAAAGTTCCTGAACAGGTTAAAAAAGATAGAATGCGAAGAGGAACTTGTGATCCCGGCTACGCTCTATGTCCATCTGATGGATCAATTGGACTGGCAGTTATTATCACCTGCTCAGGCTGCCTCCGAAGGGAAAATCATCATTGAACGTCTCAGGAGAAATTATGATTTACCGGATGATTTTTTACATGATTTTCTGAATGATTTCTTAATTTCCTACAGCTCCGTTTACGATGCCATAACGGCAATGTCCCATTGCTTTGCAGTGCTGACAGTAAGGATCATTGCTGCAGCGAAGTTCGGCTAGAACAGTATCCTCAAATTGTTGTTTTTTCATTTTGTATATTACATTACCATTATGTGAGGGTAAGTCTGTGAGCCACAATACCGCTTTTCGGCTATTGCGCCAAGGATGGCGCAATAGCCGAAGAGCGGTTAGGGTACATGACGTAAACCCTAAGTTTACAAAAAATACTGCCAATAGCATAAAACTATTAACAGTATCTCATAGGTTTAGATTTATTCTGTTTAAGCTGATTCTTCCTTCTTGCTATCCACTGTGATAAGCTCAGGCTCAATTCGTTGAAGAATTGTATCCTTGGTAACGATGCACTTGGTGACATCCGAGCGGGTTGGAATATCATACATTACATTCAGCATGATTTCTTCCATAATCGCCCTGAGGCCCCTCGCTCCCGTATTACGGCGAATCGCTTCTTCAGCAATGGCTTTAAGCGCATCTTCTTTGAATTCCAGCCCTACGCCGTCCATTTCCAGCAGTTTTTCATACTGTTTGACCAAGGCGTTTTTGGGCTGGGTCAAAATGCTGACCAGCGCATCCTGATCCAGAGCATCCAAGGTGACAATGACAGGAAGTCTTCCGACAAACTCGGGGATTAATCCGTATTTTAAGAGGTCTACCGGCAGTATCTGCCTTAAGAATTCCCCGACGTTCTTTTCATTTTTCTTTTGAATTTCCGCCCCAAAACCCATCACTTTCTTGCCGATACGGTTTTGAATCAGTTTGTCAATGCCATCAAAAGCCCCGCCAACAATGAACAGGATATTCGTGGTATCGAGCTGGATAAATTCCTGGTGGGGATGCTTGCGTCCTCCCTGTGGAGGAACACTGGCTACTGTACCTTCCAGAATTTTGAGCAGTGCCTGCTGGACACCTTCACCTGATACATCCCTGGTAATGGATGGATTCTCAGATTTCCGGGCAATCTTATCGATCTCATCAATATAGATGATCCCTCGCTCTGCCCTCTCAATATCATAATCAGCAGCCTGAATCAGTTTGAGGAGAATATTCTCGACATCTTCTCCGACATAGCCGGCTTCCGTCAGTGAGGTTGCATCCGCTATAGCAAATGGAACATTAAGAACTTTAGCCAGTGTAGAAGCAAGCAGCGTCTTACCGGAACCTGTTGGACCGAGCATAATGATATTGGATTTCTGAAGTTCGACATCATCGACCTTCATGCCAATGCTGATACGCTTGTAATGGTTATAAACTGCAACAGATAATGCTTTTTTTGCTTCGTCCTGACCGACAACGTATTGATCAAGAATACTTCTGATTTCTTTTGGTTTAGGTATCTCTCCAATTTCTGAACCTACATCATCCTGGAGCTCCTCTTCTATGATTTCATTACAGAGCTCGATGCATTCATCACAAATGTATACCCCGGGACCTGCTACCAGTTTCTTGACCTGTTCCTGTGTTTTACCGCAAAAGGAACACTTCAGTTGATTCTTTTCATCGTTAAACTTTGCCATATGCTCACCCCTTTACTGAGAATTCCCTTATCATTGTCGCAATAACTATCTTATTCATTTTCCTCCGTTACATTACTCTCTGAATCCGTGTTCTGTGCTGCGGCACTTTCCTGCCCTGCTCCATTGTTCTTGACCAGGAAATCAACGGTATGCTCTGATGTTAAACTCATTTTGAACATCTGCATCTCGCCGCGAGCTTCAAGAGCTGACTTCAGTTCTTCAGCTGTCCTGCCATACTGCATAGCCATTCTATTAATCTCGGATTCAATTTCTTCATCGGTAACCGTAATTCCTTCTTTTTCCGCAATTGCTTCGAGGACAAGTTCAGTTTTTAGTCCATCAGTTGCCTGTTGGCTGAAGGATTCGCGAAGCGCTTCTCTGCTGGTATTGACATACTGGCAATACTGCTCCATGGAAATTCCTTGATAGGACATGTTCTGCTGCAGGTCTTCCATTAACGCATCAATGCGCTCCTGTTTCATTCCTTCAGGAATTTCACAGACTGCGTTTTCAGCGACCTTCTTAATAACTTCGGTCTTATATTCGTTGTCACGTCTGGCTTCTGCAGCTGAAATCATCTTTTCTCTGATATCCTGCTTCAATTCTTCCAACGTGTCAAATTCGCTGACGTCTTTGGCAAACTCGTCGTCCAGAGCCGCCAGTTCTTTTCTCTTAATACCGTTGATCTTGACTTTAAACATGGCATCTTTTTCGGAAAGCTCTTCGCTGTGATAGCCTTCCGGGAACTTGACACTGATTTCGAGTTCCTGACCACTCTTAGCACCCTTTAATTGTTCCTCAAATCCAGGGATAAAAGTGCCGGAACCGATGGTTAACTCGTGATTCTCGCCTTTTCCTCCTTCAAACGGCACATCACCCAGGAATCCTTCAAAGTCAATCGTGACGATATCCTGGTCAATGATTTCTCCGTCTTCAACCGGAATAAGTTTAGCATGTCTGTTTTGACGGCGTTCCAGTTCTTCGGCCACCTGCTCGTCTGTAACCTCAACAGCCTGTCTTTCGATGCCAAGACTCTTATATTGTCCCAGCTCTACATCAGGTTTGGTCTCTACCGTAACTTTAAAAATGAGATCTTTATCTGCCTCAAATTGGACGACCTGCATAGCCGGCCTGGAAACTGGCGTAATAGAATGCTCTTTATAGGCTTCAAATAAAGCCGGGTAAGAGACCTGCTCCATCACTTCATTTTTCACAGCGTCTTTATCAACATACCTTTCTATTATATGCTTGGGGGCTTTTCCTTTGCGAAAACCTGGTATGCTGAGTCCCTGGCCAGCTCTTTTCATCACCCGGTCAAAAGCTGCAGAAACCTCTTCAACCCCAACCGTAATTTCCATTTCGTAGATGTTATTGTTCTTCTTTTCGATCTTGACAGACATGTCCGCTCCTCCTTGGAATTTAACCTTACATTATTTTTTATATTTAAATAGTATCAACATTTCACACCAGGATATTCTGCCCTTTTTCAAAAAAATGCAAACCTAGCTTAAGCGTAAATCCCTGGAAAAAAGCAACAAGTTCAGAAAGAGGAAACAT
This sequence comes from Dehalobacter sp. TeCB1, assembly GCF_001707455.1. NCBI lineage: Bacteria > Bacillati > Bacillota > Clostridia > Eubacteriales > Desulfitobacteriaceae > Dehalobacter > Dehalobacter sp. TeCB1. The sequence continues at coordinate 47,026 of NZ_MCHF01000026.1, forward strand.
CCGTTTCCCCTTTCCAGTAAACCTGATATTGACCAGTTAATATTATCAGAAGTTTTTCAAAGAATCAAGGAAAACGCTTGATATTCTGTTTAAATCTAGTGCCTTGTTAACCCTTGTTTTGAAATACAATGACGGGCAGATTTTCTGCCGGGTATTATATCGCTTCTGTTTTGAACGGATTGGTTTTGATGTTTTTCCCGAGTGTCAAAATATAGGCAGCTGCATTTTGTGAAGGATTGACCGGCAGTATCATCCGTGCCGCTAAACTCATTGTTTCCAGTCTGGCAGGATGCTTAAACAGTTCTACTGTGTAGCGGATCAGTTCATCTGGGGTACCGAAAGCCTTCCCCGCTCCCGCTTGTTCAACGAAATAAGCATTTCCTTTTTCATGCCCCGGGATGGGTCTGTACATCAGCAAGGGAAGTCCCATGGTCAGTGCTTCGGAAATTGTCAATGCTCCTCCTTTAGTGATCATAAGATCAGAAGCTGCCATCAATTCCTGAACATTGTCGACATGACCGTAGAGTCTGATGCAAAGATTCGTTTCCCTAATTTCACTGTTAAGCGCATGGTACAGCTCTTTATTGTAGCCGCAAACCACCAATAATTGTGCCGAAATATCCTGAGCCAAGTTCCGGACAATATCCTTCAGTTCTGAAACATTGCTTACGGGCTTACCGTTAAGACCCATGATAAGTACCGTCTTCCGGTCCAGGTCAAGCCGCAGTTTTTGTTTAGCAGCGCTTTTTTGCATGGGTTCTTCAAATCTTAACCGGAGAGGGATCCCGGACTGAATCACGTTCTGGGGCGCTATTCCTGCCTCCACGAGCCTGGTACAGGCATCCTTGCAACCTACAATATACTTATCCGTTCCGGAGTGGATCCATACGCCGTGAACAAGGTAGTCCGTCACCACCGTGACCAGCGGAACAGAAAGGAGCCCTTTCAGCTTCAGTTCACCCAATATGGCAGCCGGTATAAAATGGGTACTTACAATCACATCAGGATTAAACTTCCAGATGCAGTCCAACAGCTTCTTCGTTTCCAATCCCCGCACAAACTTCCGGCAATCTTCGGCAGTCAATCCTGCCGTCTTTTCAAAGAGTATTCTCCAGAGTTTTGGCGTCTTCTTGATCATTGTTGCGTAGGCTTTCCTCATAAAATAATCCGTGTTAAAGTAAAAAAAAGAACCAAAATCTAAGTGCTTTACCTCTATTGGCGAAAGTTGATGACGAAAAGCTTCGGCGAGTGCTTCACCTGCCTGGAAATGTCCTTCACCATAGTTTGATGAAAAAATCAGAACTCCCGACACTTCTTTTTTCCCCTTCCAAACACTCTCTTCATTTGGTGTCATTACTATTTATATTATGAACCGGATCAGATAATTATATATGAAAGATATTCTAGTCCAAGAATCCGGGATTATTCCTGCTACATCCATATTATAATAATTGCCGGTCGACATTTAAATACTTTTTCTCGATTTTTTCACATTTGGTGTTACTCTTCTGCGACTTCTTTGTTGCGGCACCTCCATTTTGCCGATTTATTATCTAGTGCGTAAGAAACGAAATCTAAGGCTGGAAATGCAGAAACAAAAAAGACAGTCAACCTTCTTTATAGGTCAACTGCCTCGAAATCATCAATTTTGGTGCGGGAGACAGGACTTGAACCTGCACGGAGTTACCCGCTGGAACCTAAATCCAGTGCGTCTGCCAGTTCCGCCACTCCCGCATGTAAAAGTTGGCTGGGGTAGATGGATTTGAACCACCGGTGTCGGAGTCAGAGTCCGATGCCTTACCGCTTGGCGATACCCCATTGGAATGAAAACCGGTTATGCAATATTCTGACGGTTCTAACACGCAAACAGTATTATACTTAAAAAATTTTGCCCTGTCAAACAAAAGTTAATACAAAAAAATAGTGTCCTTATTTAATCGGACACTGAAAGTTTTTGCAGAAAGAGTTAAAACCAAAGACATAAAGCGCTGCTTTTTCAATCCTGAGACTCTGCCATTGTTTTATATCGATTTTTTCACCAAACCGGTTTTCGGCAATTCCATCTTTTCCGATCCAGCCGGAAGCTTCCCCCTCGCCTAAACGGATTTCCCATTCGCCTTCATTTTTACCAGGTAAGATCTGAACATTGCATCGGGCATGGAAAATTTCCACAAGTTTGACGAACAATCTAAAAAAATATTCTTCATATTCAATGGGCTCACTTTGCGGGATCGCAAGGTCGGAACAAATATCCTCAACCAGCACTGTCAGCCCCTTAGCAGGGTTATAGCGATGATAAAATGCTGTCGTAAGGGATCCGTAATTAATGATCCCGGAATCATAATCAATCGTCAGCGGATGGTCTAGATCCGTAAAAAGAAGTGTAATCCCGTTGCCGGAAATACCCCATTTTCCTTGATAACGCGACAGCAACTGGTCTGCAATCTGAAAAGACAGAATATAGGTGGATATTTGCTTTTCATCTCTGATAGCGCATCCTATACAATCTCTATCCTGATTATAAGCTATTGATGAAATTCTCATCATAATCAATTACCCCCCCACTTTCGTCTCACTATATGATACACCGTTTCATTTTATACGCATAAAAATAAGTTTGTTTTATTCTTTGAAACACCGTTTCATATCTGATCTAAACCCATTTCCGTGTCCACCTTTTGGTTTTTTTGCTGAAGCTTGATTCTGATCTTTTGGTTATTTTATGCAAACTAACACAGAAAGATTCTGAAATATTTGAAAATGTAGTATTAATATTATGTACTAGTTTTCTACTTCCGTCAAGCGTTTCTTTTGGCAGATTACTGTAATATCAGCGGCCAGAATATCCTAATCTGAAGGATATATCCTGACCAACACGCTTGATTTCCTGACCAACCTTTTCAATCCCTTTCTCCATCAGCCTGTTAATTGGTCCGGAAATGCTGATCGCGCCAATAGTTCCGCCCGAATAATCATAAATGGGCGTTCCTATGTTAATGACCCCGACTTCAGTTTCTTCAGCGGCAACTGCAATGCCTGTTTTTCTTATTTCCTTCAGCTGTTCGATCAGTTTTTCCGGATCTGTAATCGTCTGCTGAGTAAAACGGGGCATACCCTTTTTCTGCAGAATAAGCCTTACTTCCTCTTCCGGCAAAGTGGAAAGGATTGCTTTACCAACCGCCGTACAATGCATGTAGCCTCTGCTGCCTACCTTGGAGTGCATGCCGATCAACTGGGAACTTTCCTTATGATCGATAAACACCACTTCGCCGTTGTCGGGCAGAACCAGATGAACTACTTCATCAAAGGTTTTAGCCAGGCTTTCCAGATAGCGCTCGGCAACCTTCCGGACTTCAAGCTGATTGAAAAATGCGTTGCCAACTTCGGCTATTTTTATCCCGAGACGGTACCGTTCCCTGTCTTTCTCTTTTTCGACATATCCCCGATAGCATAAAGTCTGAATAATCCGATGTACCGTGCTTTTATGCAGCCCTATCTTGCTACCAATTTCAGTCACGCCGAATGATTCCCTAGAACTGGCCAGCACTTCCAATATATCCAGCGCTCTTTCCACAGTCTGAACATATCTTTCTGTCACAAACAGGCCTCCCATCTTCTTGCTGATTTCTATTATGGCTGATTTTAATAAGAATAACAATAAAAAATTAAATTGAATACTCCAAAGGATTTACAAATAATTTACAGATAATAAACCAAAAAATGGTATACTTGTTTCATGGTCACTTTCTTCCTATGCCGGCGCCACGACCCTTGCATCTTTCTCAAGCCTTTCAGCGAAATCCTCCGGACCAGGGCAAATCTATCTTTCCTGGAATTTAATCAGTGGAATGACCTCTTACGCGGTCTACCGCTCGGCTTCGTATTCAGGGACCTATACAGAGATTGCCTCGACGGTATATACCAATTATACAGATGGCAGCCTGACATCAGGCAATACTTATTATTACAAGATCAAGCTGTTTACAGGGCGTCCTCTCCCGAGGGCACCTACAGTACGATAGCGGAAAATGTGGCAGCGCTCCCTTACACGGATACAGGCCTAGATTCGGAGATAACCTATTATTATAAAATCATTGCATTAAACAGCAGCGGCCAGAGCGGTCTATCCGCGGAAGCATCCGCCACGACGCAGGCAGCATCACCATAAAAAAAATTGCACCACCCTAAAGGGGTCAGGTTACTGACGAACCCCATGATGAAAAAAAAGGATGGGACTTGCTCCAATGCCTCGCGGCAATCACGCCGGGGCGGGTAATCAAAAAGCTTTATCTTGCGATAAAGCTTAATCTTTTTATATGGGGTGAATGATGGGACTTGAACCCACGAGTGCCGGAGCCACAATCACTCTGTGACTGCCGCGATACCACAAGCCATAATCCATGCGTGTTTGCGGGCTTTTACCTTTGAAAAAACACCGTTTCTCATGCTGTATTTGATTTCTTAACCTACCTGGATTTTAACCAATTATTTTACAGAATACAAGTAATTAATTTTTATAATTAGTATTTATTATAACTATACTTGGGTTAGAAACAAACTATAAGCAATCATGCTCCTTTAGCCTTATATACCTGCCGGTACCCGGTTGTTTCAATGCAGACTATTTGTTCAATCTCTTCATCCGGATTTTCCGGTGCAACAAAGTCCCGGTGATCTTCATACTTGACGCAGCTGCCGCAAGAAGAGCTGAGACTTCTGGGAACAGGCATTACGACCGCATGAAGGTTATTGGCTATACACTTTTTTTTAAAGCGCATCGCGCCATAATGCGAATAAAAGGTTGCGATGTATTCCATAAGTGGATTCCCCTTCGATGTTTGTGCTGCATTATTATTTTTTTGTTATTTTCAATGTAAAGATCCTATTTTCTTCAGTATAATCACTATGATATCCTGCAACTCTCGCAAAACGTGAGACATTTTCCAAAGAGGTACGGTTGTCAAGCAGTATGGTATATTCATCCTCGTTGGAAGCCATTGCTTTCTTGATCATGATAACAGGCTCTGGACATGAACGGCCTCTTGCATCGAGCATGTCAATTCTCCTCTCAATGTAATGTAATTTTTTACATTTGAATAAATATCAAAGCGTATGTCAATTATTCACAGTTGCAGCGGCCTTCCGGGTGTTGACCACAGCGATTATCAGCATGACAACCAAACCAATAGCGACCGCGATCATGCCGTTGGTCGTAGGTCCTTTAGCTGAAGAAGCTAAAGAAAAATTGTGCGCAAAGGCTGCGCCGGCAAATAGCCCAATCACTGTAATAACGGAGTCCGTATTGCCTTCGCCGGCAAGAATCATTTGCCGAAGCGGACAGCCTCCAAGGAGTGTCGAGCCAAAACCAACCGTAAGCATACCGAGAAAATTCCATAAACCGTCCGTATGGGCAATGGGTTGATTGGCAAATCCCACGGATAAGTTACCGGTAGCGGTATTCATAACAAAAGCAGATGCCAGGATAGCCAGAAAACCAAGCAACAATTTCCATTCTCTAAATAATACTAGATCCCGAATGCCGCCAACCATGCAAAGTCGGGTTCTTTGCGCTAAGATACCGACAAGGATACCCGCAGCTAGAGAAATTGCGATCGCGGCATGTTTGGCTCCGGGACCGGCTCCTGCTTCCGTAAAATAAATAAAGGCAGGCGCTGCCAAGAGTAAAGAAAGAAACACAATTTGTATCACCGGGAATATGACTCCCTCAATTTTCGGAAGACTATAGGTTCTTTTTAATGTATAGCCCCTGTTAAGGAAGAATATCCCTGCTAAAATGCCACAGATGAATCCAACCAAGCCAACGAGAGCATTTAAGTCTCCGCCGGCAAGTCGTAGAATCATCCGGAAGGGGCATCCCAGGAACATCAGCGCTCCGATCATAACAAAAAATCCAAGAATAAACCGCGTTAAAGGGGAAGAACCACCTCGCGGTGAGAATTCTTTTTTACTTAAAGCCATCAGACAGGATCCCAAAACCAAACCAATAATTTCCGGTCGTATGTATTGGACGGCAGTGGCCCGATGCAAACCCAGCGCACCTGCTGTGTCACGGACAAAGCAGGCAATACAAAAGCCCATATTGGCTGGATTGCCTAGAAGCACCAGTGTGACAGAAATAATACCAATGATAATTCCAGCGATAACAATTACAATCTTTTCGTTTTTGATCACTCTTCAATGACCTCCTTCTGTAATATCATTATTTAGACATTATGTGTCTAACATATGGAGATAATATTACCATAATAGGTTTATAAAAAAAAATTGAAATTTTCAATAATAAAAGTCTTTATGAATAGATTATTCCAATATATTAACGCAACAAAATTGAGCTATAATATAAGCTGAATAACATCAGTTAGAAAGGGAAAAAATGAATCTCACCAAAATATATTTTGATAATGCTTGTACAACTTTTCCTAAACCAGCTTCAGTTTCTGCTGCAGTAGTGCACTACATGCAGAGTATCGGTGCAAATATCAGTCGGGGTGGCTACGAAAGTGCCTATACAGCGGATGAAATTGTGATTGAAACCAGAGAACTCATTTGTGAGTTATTCAATTACCCCAACTGTAAAAACGTTATTTTCACTCCAAATATCACAACTAGTTTAAATATGATCTTAAAAGGCTTCTTGCATAATGGCGATCATGTGCTTGTTTCAGCAATGGAACATAACGCGGTCATGCGACCTTTGATCCAGCTTCAAACTTCCGGAGTAGAATTTGATAGGATTCCCTGTACTGAGGATGGAGAGTTATTGTTCGAAGAAGTACCCAGGCTGCTCAGGCCGAACACTAAAGCGATCGTCATGACCCACGCTTCCAACGTTTGCGGGACACTTCTTCCTATTCAGAAAGTAGGCAGTTTTTGCAAAGAACAGGGGTTGGCTTTTATTATTGATAGCGCCCAGACGGCTGGAGTTATTCCAATCGATATGCAAGCAATGGGTATTGATGTCCTCGCTTTTACCGGACACAAGGGTTTACTGGGACCGCAGGGGATCGGCGGCTTTATCACGACAGAAGCTATGTTTCCGTTAATAAACCCCCTTATCAGCGGCGGAACGGGGAGTTTATCCCATACAGAGGAAGTACCAGGCTTCATGCCGGACCGATTTGAAGCAGGCACGATGAATCTTCCGGGAATTTTCGGACTTCATGCAGCTTTGCGGTATCTATTGGAAACAGGCATTGATAAGATTCGAGAAAAAGAACTCGAATTGACCGCCCGTTTTTTGAAAAAGCTGAAATCATTACCGGATATTCGGATTATTGGGAGGCCGGATATAACCAATCGCACAGCGGTTGTATCCATTCAGACCACCAAACGCGATCTTGCCGAGATTTCGTTTGAGCTTGACAATCGCTATGGCGTGATGACAAGGGTAGGTTTGCATTGCGCTCCAAATGCCCATAAAACATTGAAAACTTATCCAACCGGAACTCTACGCTTCTCATTTGGGCACTATAATACCAACAAGGAAGTGGATTATTCAATTGAAGCCATTAGGAGAATTACTGATGGGTGAATGATGGGACTTGCTCCGTCGCTTCGCGGCTATCACGCCGGGGCGGGTAAATGCTTCCATAGGTCGCGTTTTCTGTTCAAGTTCCATCATTCCTAATAATAAAAGCTTTATCTTGCGATAAAGCCCAATCTTTTTATATGGGGTGAATGATGGGACTTGAACCCACGAGTGCCGGAGCCACAATCCGGTGCGTTAACCACTTCGCCACATCCACCATGAATATTTTTTTGTTTTTGAGAAATACACTTTTAAATGAAAAATGGTGCGCCTGGAGAGATTCGAACCCCCGACAACCTGCTTAGAAGGCAGATGCTCTATCCGGCTGAGCTACAGGCGCATGTTTTAATCACTGCAGCATTGATTATGGTCGGGGCAGAGGGATTTGAACCCCATTGCTCTACTCTCAAACCCGCTTGTGACAAGGCTCTCAGAAATGTGACGGAATTTTTGACGGAATCTGATATCCTTGACGGAATTTAAAACCTAATCCATTGATAAAAGCCACCTGATTATTATGCAAAACTATATCGTTTTTGTCAACTTGTTTTTAATCTTTTGCTTCTTCTTGAAGAAGATCATTTATACCTTTTCCTCTTCGCAAAGCATGTGCATAATTCTTGGCAATAGTCATAGGTACATCACCTAATGTTTCTGCCACCTGAGTAATCGAGTAGCCTTTGTCTAACAGTATTGAACCCATGCCATGTCTTAAATCATGATTTCTAATATGACGTAAACCTGCCTTTTTTAGCACCCGATTTTTTGTTCTATTGATTGCCCTATAATGTAGAAATTCTTCTTCATCACTTTGAAATACATACTCTTCATCCTTTATGCCTTTCCCTTTTTCAATCATAAATTTTCTGTGTTCTTTAAATTCTTGAATGGTTTCATTATCAAGTTCAAGAACTCTAATACCATTGATTGATTTTGGTAATTTAAGGTTCTCATATTTAGAATTTATAGCTTCGTCAATTTTAATACAGTTTTCTTCAAAAAGTATATCTGACCACCTTAAAGCCATAACTTCACCAATACGCATTCCGGTAATTGCCATTAGCTTAACAGGGAGATAGTGTTTGTATTCTTTGGCATTATCAATGAAGGATTTTAATTCTTTTGGATTGAGAACATTTCTTTTAATGTGTTCAATTCTCGGAAGTTCTATGCCATACACCACTGTTAGATCGAGTAGCTTCTTCTTAATTCCCCAATTCAGACACGTTCTAAGTGTTTCGATATAATTTCTAACTGTCCTAGCACTAATTGGTTTATTACGATATTTTATTTCATATAACTTTTTGGTTTTTTCTTCAATGTCTTCTGATTGTATAGTTTGAACGTAACAATCTTTGAATAATTCTTTGCACTTTGTTAGATGGGTTTTGTATTTTTCATAAGTAATCTTTTCTATTTTACTTTCCTTGTCTGCTAAGAAAATATCAAATAATTCACTCATAGTCATACTTAGAGAACGTGCCATATTTCTTTTTTTACAATCTTCTTTTAATTCATTTTCTTTTTTATATGCATACAGTTTTGCTTGTGGTTTTGTACCATAGAAAGTTTCGCGGTATATATCTTTCTTCCCTTGATCATCCTTTCCTAAATATATTTCAATTTGAAAAGTATTTGTGCCTCTATCTCTAACACTTGGCATTGAATTTTTGCCCCCTTTTACAGGGAGCTTGGACAACTTTATTATACCCTAAATTTTCTTCTGTTTGTAGTAAGTAATTATTAAAATCGGTCAAAGATACTCTTGTTCTTCTCTCCGATAACTTAATTGATTTTAGCTTTCCGAAATTTATAAGATCATAGATATATGCTTTTTTTACTTTAAGAATTTCAGCGACTTCCGTTACTGTATAGTATGTTTCGTTCATTTATATTTTCCTTTCATAATATGTATTTTTAAGTAAACAAAAAAAAGAGTACATGATGCACTCTAGTAATAAATCCAAATATTTTGTTAAATTATAGTATAATAATTAGATAAGAGTTTTGATAAAAAAGGAGTGTCATTAATTTGAATATTGATATTCAGGTATCATCTAGTAGAGTAGAAATAAAAGGTATGGATTTAAAAGAAGCTTTCCCGAGCTACGTTGATGAAGCAAATGAATACTCTTTTAACATCTGGATTCATGTAAGAAAAAATCGGAATCTTATTGCTATAGTTCATGGTTTTGTCTTAGACGAAGATAAAATATTAAATGAACACCAGAATATGATTGATGTTGCAGATATATATACCGGAGATGCATGTAACGCAATATCAGCTTTAGTAAAAAGTCCGATTTTTGAGCAAGAATTAGACGATGATTTAGCTATTTTACCACCATATACTTGCTATCTTGAAACCTTATATGTGTATCCAAAATATAGGGAAAATGGTGTTGGGCGGTATCTATTTAGTAATTTATACAATATCCTTTTATATAGCCTTAATATCAATACACGTTGTTTCGTAATAATCCCTACCCCTCAAGAACCCGCTGATAATCATTCTTGGAAAAACTCTTTGGATAGTGATGGAAATATAAAAAAAACAATGATTAATTTACTTAAAAAATGTGGTTACAAAAGAATCGGAAAAACTGAGTTTTTCGCAATAAATTGTATGACCAAACACCCATTACTTTTGCCAGTAATATAGCTTGCAATACTTTTATCCATTTATCAAAACTTATGGAAGGTATGTGCTAAATAATATTATTAAATGCTCAATATCAATATCAAGATTTCTTGCAAAAAATAGAAGGGCAGAGCTTATCCCTACCCTTGTGAGTTAACCAAATAATCTATTTGTTTGAAGAAGTCTTTTGCATTGTCGGTGTTGATTGTGACATTATTTAATGAATAATTATGGTTAATAGTATTTGCTATCATTCCACTGCTAACCTTATTTGACGGATTATAAGGATTATATTGAGCCGGAATAATTGCTTCCCCTTTATGTATCAATGCAATCTGATCATTCGGAACAAAAGGAGTTCCAACCGCATAAGCAGGAATTTTACTTCCGCTATCTCCTGAAGCCATTTCAGACTGTGCCGATCTCCAAGATGACAACATATTTTGAATCCATTGAACCTTTTCACTGATCCAAGAAGAAATGCCTTCCCATATGGACTTTATTCCGTCCCAAACAGCCGTAAAAATGCTAGAACCAACATTAAAAAAGTTCTGGTATAAACCAGTAAACCATGTTATCAGTCCATTTATCGCCTGGCTAAACCATGATGTTATTGAATCCCATACTGATTTTATTGAATTCCATAACATATTCATAATGGATTGTCCTATGGTAGATAAAGCTGATCCAAGATTTCGTAAAATTGCTTTAATTTCTTCAATAGCCAAATTGAATAAATTTTTGATTAAACCCCAAGCATTCTGAACAATATTCAGTAATTCATTTCCAAACGTTGACCAATCGCCTTTTAATAATGCCATGAAAGCTTTAAAGATACTTTCGATTACACTGAAAGCACTTTTAATTACCAAACCAACGGCTTCAAAAATAACTTTATTATTGGTATAAAATATCTGTAACGATTGAATTAATTCCGAAATATTAGTCCCAACACCGGTAAATGCAGTCTCTATTGCACTAAAGACAGTGCCTACAACACTCTGAATGGCTGGCATATTGCTTTGTACAAACTGAAGAAACTTCATCAAATACGGCATAAGTTTTACGCCGATAGATTCAGAAACTTGTCCAAGCATGTTATTAGTAATTTCCATTTGCCCAGAAAATGTTTGCCCAGCAGCAGCCGCACTACCACCAAATTCTTTGGTCAACTCGGCTAGAATTACTTTTTGCGCTCCCATAACATTTCCAGATTCTTGAAGAGTTTTAATCTGATTTTTCTGTTCTTCTGTGAACGATACACCAACTCTAGAAAGTGCTGTAACTCCGTTTATAGGATCATTAAGTGCTTTTCCAAGCTGAATAGCACTGTTTTTTGTGTCTTGCCCTAAAGCTTGGGACATATTCAGCATTGTTTCTGTTACTTGCGGAAATACATCCTTCCCGATGTTTGTGAAGGTTAGAAGTAGATTTTCTCCCTCTAATGTCTGTTCTGCTGCAAATTTCGTAGTCTTTTCAAAAGCATCCGCTAGGCCAAGAGCTTGATCCTTTGTAACTCCTGCCGCTTGTCCAGTAGATTTTAATACTGCTTCAAGCTGTTTAACTTTCTCTTCTGCTTCAGAAGCGTCTTTAACTCCACTTACAATTAAACCTCCAATAGCGGCACCAGCAGCAGCCAGTCCACCAATGAGTGAAGTTTTAAGAAATGATGTCATACTACCTAATTTACCTTGGAATTTATCTACATTACCCTCGGCATTTAACATACCGGAAGTAAAACCTTTGTCGTTAATTTCTAAATTATAAGAATATGTAGCTAAATCAATTACACTTATATTTTTCACCCCCAATCAAAAATAAGAATAACAGTTAAAATACCTGTTACTCTTTAGTGATTTTTGATCTATTCAATTGATTCTTCAATTGATTTAATTTGTCTAGTTCAGGCTCAGTAGCATATAATCGTTTCGATTTCGCCAACAATTCCCTACCTTCAGATGTTGACTGAAGATCACGTAGTCTAAAATGTTTTAGTAAAGAAAGAAAAACTGCATAGGGTAGTTTCCGAACTCCAAAATAGTCAGAATTGGATTTTTCAATTATGTAAGAGATATTTTCCATCATCTCAACATCTTGATCTTGTAATGAATTATCCCCCGTTATTAGGCGGGGGAATCTGAGTTTGGGTCATTTACTATCTCATTAATAAAACTCATCATACTTTCAATAATTAGTTTTATATAACGGATATCATTAAATCTCTCTTTGACAAAATCAAGTGTAATTTTCTTTGATTGGTCAAGATTTAAGATATCAACAATCAATTCCTGTGCCTTTTTAATAGCCTCAGTTTCATTTTTTATTTTTGCAACTTGCTCCTGATATGCAGTTAGTTTGATTACAAAACCTAAATCAACCTCTCCTGGGATCACATATTCTTCTCCGGTAGTATCACGAAAAATTAACGGTTCATGAACCAACACTGACAGATCAATAATCTTACTCATTTTTCTTTATCTCCTTCTAATCTACAAAAGTTTCAATTATTTCCACAAGATTTCCATTTGCATCTGACAAAGCTTCAAATTCATAACCCACACTTAACGGATTATCTTTCTCGAATGAAAATTTAAATCCGCTTGTATTTTGAGCCTTGGAAATGTTTACGATTAATGTTCCAGAACCATCCTTTTTAGTGTGAATAAATCTTAAATAGTTCACTGGCAGCATCCCTTTGTTGCCAATCTTGACTGTCTTTGTTCCAGTCGTTGCGTCTGTACTAACTGCTGCAGGAGCCAATAATGCAAGATTATCTATTTTCCAAGTTAAAATACCACAATCAAATTTGACTTCTTCATCGCTAACAAAGCGCATGATTGTTCCTCTGTTTGCACTCTTTACTTCTTTAATCGTTGGCTTATATGTAAGAGTTGCACCACTCTCAATAGCACCAATGTTTTTCAACGCAGCTTCGATTTCCGTTTCAGTTGCAGCCTCAGGATTTGTAACTGTTCCAAGATATAATTCACCGCTTCCTAGAATAATAGGATCCGCTGCTTGATAATTTAAAGCCATTTATTAAACACCTCTCTCAAATTTTTAATAAAAAATAGACAACCGTTTCAAAGTTGTCTGTGTCTGGATTCTTCCATGTTCCACCGCCATTTATTAAGCTCGTACTTCTAATAACGGTTTCATCATCTCTAATTATTATTTCTCCTCTAGAATCATCAAGTAATTTTATCAATCTGCTTTGAATAGCAGCAATCTTACTTAAATCATTGCTTATTACTCTGAATTCCATTTGCCAGTCTTTCACAAAACCACCGGATAAGGGCTTTAGAAAGAAAATAATATATGTTGCAACATTCGCCATGTCCTCTTCTTTCGGCGTTTCGATAAAATAAATTGCTTCATGATTGTCCAATAATATTTTCAGCTGAGCATCAGCAAGCAAATGATTTCTAATTGCTTTCAGGTGTCATCACCTCAATAATCTTACGTTTAATATTTTCTTTATTTTGATCCACAGCAGGTTCAAGATATGGTTTCTTTCGTTCTGCATAGACTGCATACTCAACAGTTGTTCCGACACTACCTTGAGTTGATTTATTTTCACTTTTAACTGCATGAGTAATTGAACGTTTTAACATCCCTGTAGCTACAGGAGCCAATAATTTAGCATCCGCTTCAACCATTATGCAGACTTCTTCAACTGCTCTTTCTCTCCTTGTAGCAATATCATTAATCGCTCTCTGAAAAGGACTATTCATCATCTAACATCACTTCCATGTAATCATCCCAATCAATAATTTTAACTATTTTAAACCTTTTCCCATTGGCATCAATAGCAATCATTCCCTTCTTAATATCTGGATCAATGTCACAGAAGACTCTTTTGATTACCTGCTCCTGATATCCATATTCTCTGTACATCAGTTCCGAAGAATAAGGCTGAATGTCACATGAGATTGATTTCAATACTGTCTCTTCTCCCTTGTGAGGAATTCCATAATCATCAACATAGCCTTGACCAGTTGTTATAATATCTAATTTTTTATCGTAAAACATCACATCACCTTAATCCTTGGCAACGGTAAACAAGATTTTATTGATTCAGGAATTCCATCAACGATAGTCTTTGATCTACTACCCTGTGTCGCTTGTGTCACCCCTTGAGGATTTTGATAAAAGAAAATGGCTAGATCAACAACAATATCATCGAGGGATTCTGGTATTTCTGTCATGTTACAATAGCTTTTTATCGCTATCTGAGACTTATTCAGATAATGATTTAAAGCTGTATCTTTTGAAACATCCAATAAATCAATTCCGAGAAGTTCTTTCATTAATTCGAGCATCTAATCACCGCCTACTTAATAAAGCCCTGATAATAGACTTCAATATCACTTGATACTGCATATTGTTTAATAAATTCGATTTTGTAGACTTCTACATTTTCAAATTTAGTAGGCCATATTTCATATATTCTAATGGGATCACCATCATTAATCCTTATTTTAAAAGAAGTTGTGGATACGTCTCCATCAAATTCTAGCGTCAAGTTATACATCGTTTTTTCAAATTCCAAAACATACGTATTTTGAGTACTTAATATTGTAAAAGTTCCAGATCTCGCTTGATTGTACAGCAATTTATTCACCAACTTTTATAGTTTTTAAAGATGATTTTTTAGGTTTTGTTTCTACCTTTTTATTTAAGTTCTCTTCTAGTGTTGTATAATCATATGGGGTCTGCACTAAGGCAAACCCCATATTAATCAACTTTTCACACTTAAAAGAAGAATCAACAATATTCCTCCCAAATTATACAAGTTCCTCCTGTACATTCACATAGATACCATCAACTTTATTATCTGGAATAAACAGATCATGGTACTTTCTATAATCAATCTTCCAAGCATTAGCTGTTTGGTTTGTCATAGGGTCAAATATTCTCGGAACATCCGTTTTAGAAACTGCAATTGCACTTTTTCTAGCAGTAATAAGCCAGTTAATAGTTTTTGCTACATCCCCAGAACCAGCTCCCCCAGCAAGGGACTTACTAGCTGATGCACTCTGTACAGTTGAACCAGTAATAGCAGTAGCAGTAATCAAAGACGCACCATCGCCAGTGAAGGTTAATGCCGCTATTTGAGTAGCTGTAACAGACAGGGCAGCAGATGAACTATTAGTCCCTAATGTAATAGTAAGCTTGCCAGTAGCATCAATAACGCCAGCAGTTGCAACGCTTGCACCTGTGCCTTGTACAATTGTAACTGTGTAAGCATTGCCTGCTAAACCCGCAGAAGCGGCTTCGTATTTAACTCCACCTATAGTAACACTGGCTTTTGCAACTGGAAGAAACCCACCTGCTTCTTGACCAGTAGTTGTACCGTTATTAAATGCAAAAGAGGTTTTCATACGAGCCGAAGGTACACGAATGATAGGAATACCATCAAGTGCCAGAGTTTTCATAGCGATTTCACCTTTTTGGAAATCAACTACATTAAGTCTTTTGGTGATTTTATCTGATAAATCCAAGATTGGAGCAACAGACATATTTAAAGAGATAACGAGTGGAGTCCCTTCACCAACTTTATCATAGACCTTATATACATCTGCTAGCAATTTGTCCATGATATCAGCAGTAACAGGAGTATACCCACCTGTAGCCTTGCTCCCGGCAATTGCTTTAGTAGCAATTTTGGAATATCTATAAGCATCTACTTCAGGAATTACCCTAGTATTCTGGAATTCTCCCATTAATGTAGCCGCATTAAGAACAAAGTTTGTTTCATTCACATCCATAGCATCAAGACCAAAGGTTCTTCCTCTGTCTTGGCTTAAAGTATGTGTTTCATATGACAGAGTAACAGAACCTTTTACAAAGCCGTTTTCTCTGTCATAATCAGCCATGCCATCCATGACAACTTTCGGAATCTTTACCTCGTTACCGCCATTATATTTAACCATATCGGAATTAAGTTCCATCCATCCAGAAGTAGCACCTGCCACCATTGCAGTATCAAGTTCAGTTTGGAAAATCTTTGCATATTCAATCGTATTAGCCATTATAAATTCACCGTTCCTTTTCTAAATATAATTTAAAATGTTCCGTTTAAACCTTTACGGATTTGTTCTTTTATTAAATCCGCTTCAGTTTGATTGCTGTTTTTGGGTGGTTTGTAACTGTCGTTTCCTAATCTTTCTTTGACAACGTTTTCAATATGCGTATTGAAGACATTAGCCAAAGTATCAAGATTCTTATATGTACCATCTTCGTCATCACCCAAAAAGAAAGAAACTAATTCTTTTGGCAGTTTCTTTTCATCGGCTTTCAATAAGCTTTTATTCAATAATGTTTGTCTTTTTTCTTCGGCTTCTTTTTTGTTGAGTCTTTCCGTTAATTCTCTGATTTGCTTTTGTTCTTCAGTTTCTGCCGGATTGCGCTTTGTAACCTCTTCATTGATTATTTTTTCAAGGTTATTTGTTTTCCAAGTCTCAAGCCCCTTCGTAAAGTGACCATCAATCTTTGGCTGAATCAACTTCTTACCTTCTTCAGTGTCAAGAAAATTATTAACTCTATCGGCTGTAACAAAACCGCCAATATAGTTTTTAACCTCTTCATTTTGAGCATTTTGCTCGATATAGCTTTTTACTTCATTTATATCCATTTATTTTCTTTCTCCTTCCGTCCTTATAGTTCACGCCTACAAGTCCATAAATATAAAAACAGGCTATTAAACCTGTTATTAAGCTTGGTTTTGCTGATTTTTGACATCACGAATTGTGTTAAGACAATACTTCTTGTTGTCATTGTAATTCTTTAACCATGTATCTTTTTTAAAGTCGTTGAATAGTTCCATAGTCTTTTCATTTTTCGAAAAGGCAAAAACACACAGCCCTTCCTCTTTTCTTGCTTCGAAATACTCAGCACCATTACACATTAGGTATGCTGCAAGATTGGTATCCTTAGTTTTAAACATTTGATTTTCCATAAGTAAATCTCTCCTTTAAATTTTATAAATTATTTAATTCCTTTTGATTTCGACCAAGAATCATAAGAAGAATAATCAATTATAGGTTTATCCCCCTGGTTTTCCCTCTTCTTAGTAGGACTCCAGCCGGAAACAATAGGTATCAGACAGCATCTATCTTCAGGATGTAGAGGCGGGGCAGGATGATTTTCATTCTTATCCCATGACTTTCCATCTAAGGCGGCACAATCATCACAAACTTTGTTATCCAGCGTTGCATCCCACATTACTTTTTGGACAACATCAGAATCAAGATATATTTGATTTTGTGCTGCTGTTACAACCCTTGTTAACTCTGTATTAATAAGTCTCTTTGACTGATAAGCACTTGAACCAAATTGATTCTTAATCACTTTAGCCATCTTATCAACGGAATGGCCTTGAATAATTCCGTTTTCAATTTGTTTATGTAAGGAATTAATAAGCAATTCTTTGTTTTTCCATATGCGGTTTGAAAATGTTGCTCCTTCAAATTTTGCATTAACAGCAGCTTCCACCATTTTGGGGGTAAGCAATGAAAAGTTAATCGTTGTAGAAACACCCTTATCAATGACAAAAGCAGTCTGATAATACGACTGCTTGTAAATCTCATTTAATATTTTTGTGGTATGTTCTAAATCAATATTGCCTAGCTCTTGAGCCTGATCTTTTAACTGCTTTTCCAAATTCTTCAGAAATGTATATCTTTGTTGCTTAGACAATTTCAGTATACCGTCAACGGCATATTTAACATAGAGCTGAGCGATTTCTGTGCGAACATCATTTAAGGCTTTTTTATATGCTTGAATAATCGGTTTTATATCCTTCTCAACTTGCTTGTCTGCCAATTTCCTTATGTTTAAGATTTCTTTTTGCAGGTCATTCATTGTCATCATCCAGATCGATATTCATAGCTTCTTCCTGCTCTTTCTTAACCTGCTGTTCTTCAAACGAAACATTATCAATAAAGCTGAATAACTCTCTTGCAGTCTTTTGGCTTACTAAACCTTCAGGTAATTGAGACAAGATTTGAGCAGACATTAAATCGTCTTGCGGCAATGATGGACTAAACTTAAGGCTGACAAGCTTCCAATCGTATTCCTTGTTCTGTAATATGTATAAATATTTAAACAGGAATCGTATTCTATCCCTAATCAAATTGTACATAGCATCAACATTAGATTTACATTTGTTTTCAAGGTTTAATTGCCTTGTTCTCATTGCTAAGCTAGAATTATTGCTTGGAACTTGGTCATTATTATTGATATGGCTGGATAATTCGTACATGTTTTGCTTTATTTCTTTAAGCGTGTTCATAACAAAATTATCATTGATATTCTTGGTAAGCCATTCAACAACAACATTATTACCAGTACCCTTTAAAATCCCTAGCTTTTTCATATTAGGAAGATCTTCCGGGTCGAATTCAACGTTCAACATCTTTAAATATGCTTGCCTGTATTGGCTGATTTCATGAGATAAGTCGCTAAGATTCGTCTCATACGCATCGGACAAAGTTTTTATATCTTCGAATAGCGTGTCATTTTCATTATCATCAACCAAGCAGACACCAACGGGTATTTCACCAAAAATATGGCTATCTTCACCAATACAAACACCATCTTTGTAATGATAAATCTTATCTGAATCATAGACATCCATATATTTAGTTCCAGTTTTATCTAATGCCTTTTTAAAAATATGAAGAAATAGTTTTAATTCATCGTCCTCAGAATAGGCATAACCCTCTAATGGCGTGAGTATTCGAGAGGAAAATTGGGATATTTTATCTATGTAATAAATCTCGAATGATTTCCCGTATAGCAAAGCCCTGCGAAATAACTTCTTGTCATGATCCTTTTTCCAGTGAGCCAATTGATATTTAACGACCTGCTCCAAATCCTGTTCCATATCCTGATTAATGTAGGTGATTGGAACACTGAGGATATAATCGACCTCTTCTTTGATAAAGCGTTTAAGATAATTGTTTTTTATCTTGCTTGTAGAGGTGGTATCAACACTAGACTTTTCTATAACTACATCGGAATTATTCTGATAGTATCTTTGCATTCTTTGGTAATAAGGCAATTGATATTGATAATCTTCTTGGCATCTATCAATAAGATTTTTTAATTCTGTACTTACTGGCATTTATTCACTTCCTGTTTTTAAAATAGTAGTCGTTTGTCTAGGAATTCGAGTTTATGTATCTGGGTTACTTCGTCAATAAGCCTGTCAAATTCCGATAGTGCATCAGGTGCATCATCATGTTTGGCAAACTCGTTATACTCCAAGACTTGATTACAAAAGTCTGAATCCTCTTCATTAAAAATAATAAAACCGGAATCAACTTTTCCGGCTATTGATACTATTTTGTTGTATTTGTTCTGTGACTGTCTTTCACAATCAATTATAATATTACGTTTGCTCAGGATTATATCTTCCATAATTCGCTTTCGGATTTCTCTTTCATCGGCAGAATTAAAAGTGTTTTTCTCAATCCAAATAAAAGAGATATCAGGATAATTCTTCAAAAGTTCTATAACTTTCGATATGTAATCATCAAAATTAAGCTTATTGATTATTCCTTTTCGAATGTATCTAAAACCATTGGCAAGCTTTGAACCTACACAAAAAGCAGTATAATCATTCTTTGCACCTGTCTCAACAGCAGGATCACAGACAAGGATTGTTTTAACATACTCATTATTTTGAGCTTCCATTTCCTTTTCGGATATAGTCTTGATTTGATGAAATATTTTCTCGCCAAGCTTTGAAGCATCGTTCATAACCTCTGACTTAAATCCCCTTGGATCTGAATAGTACATTAAGGCCAAATCAAAAGCAAAATATTTATCAGGCCAAAGAATATTGAAAGACATTTCCTCTTCATGCTCATAATAAAACTCCTTCGCTTCAATTTGAGCATAAGGATTTTTTGCATTATAATATATATTTTTGAACTCAGACCATAGCGAATTATTAGTAAAATAATCATCAACATCAGAAAAACCTTCAGGTACTTCCATACCCCTTTTTAGTATTTGCAGGAATGTTTTGTCCTTCAGTAAAGAAGAGATAAAGTCATTCTCTGCTAGGACTGTACCCAAACAAATGAATTTAGTCCCAGGCTTTATCTTTCTACCATCTCGGAATACAGAAGGATCACCAGCATAAAGAACATCCTTTTGAAATATTTCAAGTTTTTTTTGCTTGGCTTGTTCAGATAGGCAATCATCTAGTCCCGTAATATCATCACAAATTATGTATTGTGGTCTTTTTCCTTGGTGCTTCCGACCACGTAATGAGCTAGTAGAAGATAAACATTCAATTTTACTGTTATTTGCTAAATGAAGTTCATTTTTATTAATAGTAAATCGTTTAGTATCAATAAGAGCACCAAACGATTTTTTAATATATTCATTGTTTTCAAAGGCTGCACGAACATCAGATAGAAATTTTATTCCATCGGCTTCAGTTTTTCCTTGAACAATTGTATAGAATGACTTCTTATAACATGCTAACCATATTACTAAGGCAAATGTGACCACGGTACTTTTTGCGTGTCCCCTTGGGAGACATAATACCAAACGGTCAAATTCATCTGTAATTATCATAGTTTCAAGAGTTAGCCATAATTCAAAATGAAAATCTGCCAATTGTCTAGCATCATTCTCATCCTTAACTCTGAATATATCCTGAAGATAATAGAAGCAAAAGAACGATATTGATTTCTCGCCTAATGACCAGGCAATACTATGATCACCCCAAAGATTATTTTTGTGAGTTGTCATAAGCTCTTTAGCTTTATCTATACCATAAAACTGGGTTAAATATCTTAAAAGAAGAACCCTGTCTTCTCTATCGTTTTGAATAATATTTGATCACCTTCTTTGAGTTTGAAAATTATTATAAAAATTGTAGAGCTAACCGCCGCCGCCCCTCTTCGCCGATTCGGATTTAGAAAGGTACGGGGTAATAAAAAAGAGTGATGTTTTCTATCACTCTAACAATTCAAATTAATCCTAAAATTATCTAATGTTCGGAAAATTATGACCAGAACACACGTTTGCGTCCGATAAGAACGCTTATGTAAACTTTTGTTTTTTTATATAACCCAGTTTTATCAACGGTTTCAGTAATCATTATAACTTTACATAATGATTATTCTTATTAGATACTAGATGTAGTAGTATCACTCTGATTGGCTTTCAATTATCGAAATGAAAATCCGAACTTTAATAACAGATAATTATTTATTGTTCAGATTTATGTTACTATATAATAATAGTTATATGGTAGTCTCTTATGGTTAATCGATTATTTAACCAATTTCAAATTTATTATCTCTTCATCGGTAATATCGGACAGTGGGTCAATATACTCATTGTCTTCTTTATTATCAGTCACTTCGAGACGAGAGGTAGGTTTTCCAAGGCTTCTATCTACCCAATCAACTATTAATTTTGCTCTAGTCCTCTTTTCACAAGATTCATCCATCATCATCTTATACCATTCATCTATGACATTATCCAACTTGGCATTGAATAATTTATTTGCGTTGGTTTTAATCTCTTGTAGACGTCTGTCATACTCAGCAGTCCATTCATCCTGTCCCATCCATTCATACAGGGTTTGCCTAGCTACACCAATCTGTTTTGCCATTTCTGTCTTATTTAGGCTTCCTTCTATAATTAATTCAATTAACTTAATTCTTCTTTCGTCCAACATATATTTATTTCACCCCCTGACAAAAAGACATTCCTAAATAAAGAAGAGCCGTTATGGCTCTTTCGTTTCTATTTATTTTATCAAAGCTATTATTGCTATAATAAAGCTTCCGAGTGCAAGTATTAAAACACATATATTAAGATGGTACTGTTTTTTGGTATAGACAATTTCAGTTTTTTCAACCATTTCCTTATTTTTTAGTTTTAATTCTTCAATGTTATTTAATATAGTTCTATTATTTAATAATGAATTATATACTGTTTCTTGTGTCCAATTTACTTGAGTATCAATTTTCGAATGTAATTCATGAAAAGATAGCAAGAGTGATACATATATTTGTTGAGAATGATTTCCAATAATATCTAGCTCTTTTTCAGTTAATTTTACATTCAACTCTGTCTGTAATTGCTCTATATCTTTAACAACATTTTCTTGATATTCCTTTAAATTTTTTACAAATAGATTATTTATTTCCGTATGATGCGCACCACTATGAAAGCTCCCCTCATCGGCCATTTTAACCGCTAATGATCTACTACCGAATTGTATTTGTTTGCTAGATTCATGAGCCTTATCCGATAATCTTTTTTTTATTATGGTCATTATGTTTTGACGGATAATATCTTGATTATGCTTATTCTTAAGCATTTATAACATCCCCCTCTCTATACCACATTATGGCATAAAGAGAATGAAAAAATCAAAACCATAAATATTCCACACAAAATATTTATTTAATTCCTTTTATCGCACCTTCTACCATGGCCGAAACAATTGATGACGCTATCTGCTTTACTGCATCTAAAACAAAAGGAATGCCTTTTTCAGTCATAACTTCTTTGGTTTTATTCCAGACATTATTATCTCTAATCTTATCTAAAAATTCATGACCTTCCCACGTTAAAGAGCTTACACCAAAGCTTAGTAATTCCCCGTCTCCGTATTGCGATCCATAATCACTTACTAAACCTGCATCATTTAAGATTTTGCAATGATAAGCCACTGTTTTTAAATCATAGCCTTCAATTTCAAGATTATATAAAACGACATCGACAAATTGATCTTCAATAGCTAATAGAATTTTCCTAATTAAATCCATATCTCTTTTCATCAATGGAATCTCCAATTCAATTTATATTTAATATACCATTGGAGTAAAATGCTCTATCCTTTCATAATCACTTACAGTGCCACAACTATTACAAATCCAATAGCTTGTTTCATGTTGAGAGCAATCAATAAAATGGAAATAATGGGGTGCTTCACTTTGGCACTTTTCACAGTATTTTAGTTCATATCTGTTTTCGTCTTCATCCATAATAAATTTCTCTCCCTTAATCTAAATATTTTACAATTATCTTTAATATTTTTGCAGATAAGTCACCCAACAATTGCTTTTCGTCTGTGCTTTCATTCTTAGTAATAACAGAATCAATATCTAATTCTATTTCGCCATTAGCATAAAATGATGCAAAAGGAATCTTTTCTTCAAGAAGATGCACAAATCTCTCCAATATTTTGCATATTCTACCACCAAGTTGTTTTTAGCAATGATAAAGTACCGAAAGGTACTATTTTTTTCTCACAATGCCCTTCCGCCGGAACTGGAAATAGTGTAGGATAAAAAGTAAGAGCACCCTCAATATGTCCTGGTTGACATAAATA